>CANJJY010000010.1 GCA_947474445.1 Oligoflexaceae bacterium | reverse complement strand
CTGATGCCGAGAAAGCGGCGCAGCTGGGGTCCGATCGGATAGGCGACCCAGGGTTCGATGGAAAAAGATGCTGATGTTGAGCTCGTCGTCACTTAAGTCTCCAAGGTCATTTTCTGCACGCGAATGTGCAGGCTGCGCAATTCTTCGGCACTGACGTCGTTAGGCGCTTCCGTCATCAGGCAGGCCGCTTTGTTAGTTTTTGGAAAGGGGATCACGTCGCGAATAGAATCCGATCCCGTGAGGAGCATCACCAGGCGATCGAGCCCAAAGGCCATTCCGCCGTGTGGAGGAGCTCCGAAGCGCAGGGCTTCGAGCAGAAACCCAAATTTGGTTTGAGCTTCTTCCGGCGTCAGGCCGAGCAGTTTAAAGATCTTGGCTTGCAGGCCTTGATCGTGGATACGAATCGAACCGCCGGCAACTTCGTTACCGTTGAGGACGAGGTCGTAGGCCTTGGCTTTGACCTTCTCGGGCTGGCTGTCGAGATGGACAAGATCTTCATCGCGCGGCGAGGTGAAAGGATGGTGACAGGCGATCAGCCGTCCGCTTTCAGCGTCTCGTTCGAAGGACGGAAAGTCGAGCACCCAAAGGAAATTGAATTGCTGGGGGTCGAGGAGCTTCAGGCGGCGCGCCATTTCGAGACGAACAGCTGAAAGCGAAGCCTTGGTCGATCGGTAATCGCCCGCCCCGAAGAGCAAGAGATCGCCGGCTTTTGCACCCAATTTTTGATTGATAGACTGAACCGCTGCTTCCCCGACAAATTTAGCGATCGGTGATTGCCAGCTTTCGATCCCCGCGCCGTCCTTCACCTTTGCCCAAGCGAGTCCGCCTGAGCCGTGTTGCTTCGCGAGCTCGCCTAATTCGTCGAGATCTTTCCGACTGAATGCTTCTGCTTGAGCTGGAACGCGGATGACGTTGACGATCCCACCCGTGCTCAGCGCCTGAGCAAAGACCTTGAATTCACACTTGCTCACTTCAGGGCCGATGTTATGAAGCTTCAACTCAAAGCGAGTGTCTGGCTTATCACAGCCATATTCTTCCATCGCCTGGTCGTAGCTCATGCGGGCGATCGGTAGTTTTACCTCTTGGCCACTGGCCTTTCCCCAAGCTCGTGCGATCACGCGCTCCATCGTCGCGAGGATTTGTTCGCGATCGACGAAAGACATCTCGAGGTCGATCTGGGAGAACTCAGGTTGGCGATCGGCGCGCAAGTCTTCATCACGAAAGCATTTGACGACTTGGTAGTAGCGATCGAAGCCCGAGATCATCAAGACTTGTTTGAAAAGTTGCGGACTCTGCGGCAGCGCATAGAATTTGCCAGCGTGGACGCGCGATGGCACGAGAAACTCCCGCGCTCCTTCAGGCGTCGACTTATAGAGATACGGAGTCTCGATATCGAGGAAGTTTTCGTCTTCGAGCGCGCGGCGCATTTCGCGCACTAATTGGATGCGCTTTAGAATATTGTTTTTGAGCTGCTGGCGCCTAAGATCGAGATAGCGATACTTGAGACGGATCGTCTCGCTCGCTTCGCTTGGATCTTGAATTTGAAAAGGGAGCGGATCCGAAGGGTTCAATAGCTTGACCGTATCGGCTATCACTTCGATCGCGCCGGTGAGAACGCGGGTATTGATCATTCCTTCCGGCCGTTTCCTAACCGTGCCCTGGACGGCCAGGACGAATTCATTTCGCAGTTTGTCACCGATTTCGAGAAGGCCTTTGGCCTGCGCAGGATCAAGGACGACTTGAGTCATGCCGAAGCGATCGCGCAAGTCGATGAAAATAATATTACCGTGATCGCGACGGGTCTGGACCCATCCCATCAGAATGACTTTTTTGCCATCGTCTTGTGTCGTTAATTCGCCCAGGTTGTGGGACCGCTGCCAACCGTCTAAATGTGTGCTCATTGAAATCTCGCTGGGATCGAGGGGGTGAAGGGCCCTCGGTTACTGTCCGTCCTTCGAGCTGAGGAGCTCCGCAACGCGCGCCCCGAAAAGAGCTGTACACGATGGCGTTCCCGGTCGAAGGAGCTCTTAATCTAGCACCGCTCGTAGGCCTCGACCATAAGATAAAGGAGCGTGGAGGACGCTCCTGAAGGGTCCGAACAGCAATAAAGGCAGGGATTTTGTCAGCCAAAGCGACCGACAATGTAATCTCGGGTCAGCTTCTCCGCGGGATGGGAAAAGATTTTAGAGGTTTCATCGAATTCGATAAGGTCACCGTTGTAAAGAAAGGCGGTGAATTCCGAAACCCGGGCTGCTTGCTGCATATTGTGCGTGACGATGACGATCGTGTAGTTTTGCTTTAATTCGTGGATCAAGTCTTCAATAGCCAAGGTCGACTGGGGATCGAGGGCCGAGCAGGGTTCGTCCATCAGGATCACCTCTGGATCCATCGCAATGGCGCGGGCAATGCAGAGTCTCTGCTGCTGTCCGCCCGAAAGTGCTAGTCCGCTGTCGTTCAGCTTATCTTTGACCTCGTCCCAGAGGGCGGCTTTGCGGAGACTGCTTTCAACCAGCTCGTTGAGATCGCCGCGATAGCCATTGATCTGCGGACCCCACGTGATGTTCTTGGCGATCGACGAGGTAAATGGATTTGGTTTTTGAAAAACCATGCCGACGCGACGACGAAACTCCGTGACATCTGTTTTTGAGCGATAGATGTCCGTGCCTTCAAACAGCACTTCGCCTTCGAAGCGGAAGATATCGATAAAGTCGTTCATACGGTTAAAGGTACGGAGCAAGGTGCTTTTGCCACAGCCCGAAGGCCCAATCATAGCTGTCACAGTCCGCTTGGGGACCTTGAGGCTGACGTTGCGAATAACCTTTTTTTCACCGTAGTAAATATTGAGGTTTCGCGTTTCCAATATCGAACTGCTGTGAGAATTAACCATTTTATTTAGCTCTCCATCTCGAACGGAGGATGATGGCCGCTGAGTTGCAAATGAGAAGGAAACCCAGCAGAACGATGATGCCCGCTGCGGCCAAGTCGTGAAACTGCGCTTGCGGCCGCGAAGCCCAGTTGAAAATTTGAATGGGCATGGCCGTGAAACTATCAAACACTGATTCCGGCACGAACGCGATATAAGTCAGGGCTCCCAGCAGGATCAAAGGAGCGGCTTCGCCGATGGATCGCGCCATCGCTAAAATCACGCCCGTAGCGATTCCAGGAATGGCTGCAGGCAGGACGTGATCGCGCACGGTTTGCCAGCGCGTAGCACCCAGGGCGAAAGCGCCCATCCTGATCGAATCGGGCACGCTTTTGAGCGCTTCCCTCGAGGCGATGATGATGACGGGCAGGATGAGAAGACTAAGAGTTAGCGCACCTGCAAGGACGGAGCGGCCAAGGGCGAGGAAGCGAACGAAAATCCCAAGCCCTAGCATCCCGTAAATGATCGAGGGAACTCCGGCCAAAGTCGCGATACTGAGTTCGATGCCTGAACTCAAGCGACCTTTGGCCGACAACTCCTGCAGGTATACGGCGCTGCCCACTCCAAATAAAACGGAAAAGAACAGAGTGAGGCAGCCTAACCAGGCAGTTCCATAGATGGCGGATTTAAAGCCTGCTTTAGCGGGAAAGCGCGAGGGGAAGTTGGTGAGGAAATCCCAATTGAGATAGGGCCAGCCATCGCTAAAAATGCTGCCTATCAAATAGACCAGGACGAACAGAGCCGAGAGCGTCGCCAAGAAAATAAGATAATAGAAGACCTGCTCTTTCAGCTTACGCCGTTGAGCATTGACAGCAAAAATAGCCCGATTTTCCTTGTCTGGCATGGAACGATCCTGTTCACGCAAGGCGCGTTTGGGATTATCGACAGTACCTTCGATCTGACTCATTCATACTTCCTCGCGTAGCGTTTGACAATGAATTGCGACAGGAGATTCATGCCAAGAGTCATGAGAAAGAGCACTAGGCCGACGGCAAAAATAGATTGATATTCGATAGATCCATGCGATACGTCACCCATGCTGACCTGGGCAATGTAGGCCGTCATGGCTTGAACGCCTTCGAAAGGGTTGAGCGTCAACTTTGGAGTGGCCCCGGCCGCGAGAGTGACCGCCATCGTTTCGCCGATCGCTCGGGAAAAAGCTAAGATAAAAGAAGCGAGAATCCCGCTGAGCGCTGAAGGAACTACGATATGGGCGATCACTTCTGATTTACGCGTTCCCAATGCATAGGCTCCGTCGCGAACCGCTTTGGGAACCGCGCGGATGGAATCATCGCAGATCGAGGCGATGGTCGGCAGGATCATGATCGCGATCACGAGTGAGGCGCTGGCGGCATTGAAAACTTCGGTGTCGGGATAAATGGCTTGCAGCAAAGGCGTAATCTTGTTCAACGCAAAATAACCGTAAACGACGGAAGGAATACCCGCGAGGATTTCGAGCGTAGGCTTCAGAATCTTTTGCCACCGCCCCGTCGCATATTCCGCCGTATAAATCGCAATACCAACTCCCAAAGGCAGGGCGATGACGAGGGCGCCGACTGCTATCAGCATCGTCCCTGATACGAGCGGTAGAACACCAAAGCTGCGAGGCTCGAACATGGGAGCCCATTCACGCCCGAAAAAGAAATCCAAAGGCGAAACGTGTGCGAAGAACTGAAGGGACTCGCCGAAGAGAATGTAGATGATGCCGAGGGTGGTAAAAACGGAAATGAGAGCGCAGATGAAAAGCGCGCGCAACACGAGTTCTTCTCGCCATCGCTGCCATGGACTGACTTTGGCCCAGAGTTGGCTCTTGCTTGACACGTTGCCCTCCTTCGCTAAAGGCGAGGCTCTCGAAAATTTTTTCGCGGAACGAGTCAGATGACGAGTTCCGCGAAAGTTTCTCGAGAGCCGCTTAGAGACCTATACGATCGATCAATGGCTTGGCTTTGCGCTGCCAACTGCACCCTGAAACTTTTTGACTGTTTCAGTGTAAACAGCTTCTTTGAGAGGGACGTATCCCACTTCTTTCGAAAGCTTTGCACCGTTCTTGACGATGAACTCGACGAAGGCTTTGACTTCAGGTCGCTGCGCTGATTTTAGATTCACATAAAGCAAGAGAGGGCGAGCGAGGGAGTAAGTGCCTTTTTCGATGGATTCGACGGAAGGCAACACAGGTGGTTGACCCTTGTGCGAGATCGGAACCGCGCGCAGGGTTTTTTGGTTTTCGACGAAATAGGCAAAGCCGAAATATCCCATCGCACTCTTATCGCGGCTTACGCCGGTGACGAGAACGTTGTCGTCTTCGCTGGCATTGTAATCATTGCGAGACAGGCGAGCTGTTCCCATGACGTGTTCTGTGAAGAAATCAAAAGTACCCGAATCGGAACCAGGGCCGTAAAGCTTGATGGCATCGGCGGGCCAGCTGGGATCGACGTCTTTCCACGTCTTGACTTTGCTGCCTGGTTCCCAAATCGCTTTGAGCTGCTCGAGAGTCAGGCTGGTGACGAATTTATTCTGTGGATTCACGACGACAGAAATGCCGTCGTTTGCTAGAGGCAATTCGACGAAAGCAACTTTGTTGCCTTCGGCCTTCTTGCTCTCTTCGTCTTTGATCTTGCGCGAAGCGTTACTGATATCGATTTCGCCCGCAACGAATTTCTTGAATCCGCCACCCGTGCCTGAGAGACCGACGGTGACGCGGACGTTGGGGTATTCTTTTTGAAATTCTTCGGCTGCAGCTTCGGCGATAGGAAAAACAGTGCTCGAACCATCGAGCTTGACTTCGCCCTTCAGGGACTTGTCCACTGCCCAGCCCGTTGTTGCTGCGCTCACCGCCATGAGGCCGGCGATAATTTTGGAAACGTTCATGATCACTCTCCCAAGATGTTTATAAGCGGCTCTTCAGGGAGCCCTATCTCTAGCTTGCAACAAGCTATAGCTTGCCACGCGTTTACAGGGAAAATGTAAAATCCGAATAAAGGCATTCTGAAAAAATGTGGTGAGCTTCATCATCTTTCAAACTACCCTGCTCATTTGACTTCAAAAATGCGTCGCGGATGGCGGTTGTATATACCCGTAAAGCCGCTCTGACGAAAGCAAAAAATCTTAATTAGCGAGCAGGCGGACCCTGAAAATGGCGCCTTTTCCGAGTTGACTATCGACGGAAATTGTACCGTGGAGCTGGATCACAAGGTGCTTGACTATGGCGAGACCGAGCCCCGTGCCACCTTCGTTCCTCGAGCGCGCCGTATCGACTCTATAAAAGCGTTCGAAGACCCGCGGTTGATCCTGAGGTGCAATTCCAATTCCCGAGTCGGCGACAGCCAATTCAATGAACTTGCCTTCTTGACGTATTGTGATTTCAATACGACCTTGCTCGGGTGTGTAGTGCAAGGCGTTGTTGAGCAGGTTATCGAGGATGTGCGACATGGCTTTGGCGCGTCCTTTGACCAGCGTCGAAGAGTTGTTTGTACCCACCGAGACGGAGATATCGAGCTTTTTATTGTCCGCCTTGATTTGATGTCTGGCGAGCGCTTCCTGGACGATAGGCAGCCAATCGACAGGTTCAAGCGTCACCACGCCCTCGTTGGCTTCTATCGTCGCCAGGCGCAAGAGATCGGTCACGAGGTTGGACAGGCGGTCGACATTGTTTTCTATGATGCGGAGAAAGCGGACGTTGTTCTCTTTGTCGTCGAGAGCTCCGGTCAGGAGAGTGTCGACGTAGCCCTTGATCGAAGTCAAAGGTGTCTTGAGCTCGTGCGAGACGTTGCTGGAAAACTCACGCCGGATCTGCTCCATCTTTTCTCGTCGGGAGATGTTGGCTTGCACCGCCTCTGCCAGTCGATTGATCGCTTCGCCCAAAGTGCCGATTTCGTTGTTGGGAAGACGCCTGATCCGCGCTGCATAGTTGCCGAGACTGATCGCGCCGGCGACTTTGGTCATCTCCGATACGGGATCAGTGATGCGACGCACAATGACGAGAGCGACGAGCAGCGACAGGACCATTCCAAATCCAGCGCCAATCGCCAGGGCGGAAAAGATATCGCTCAAGCGGGACTGGATATCGCCGATGGGAACGCCGAGGCGAATGATGAGAGGGCCCTTCTGGGTTTCGGTTTTCTTGGCTGTATAAAGCGTCTGGGCATCTTTGAGGGTGCTGTAACGCTTTGCTACGCCCAGCGAATCGCGCACGGCCTGTGCCACTTCGGGTCTAGTCTTGTGATTTTCGGATATCTGGATTTCTTCTATCTCCGATTCCATCAAGATTTCGCCGTGCTCGTCGAGGACGGTGAGGCGCGTGTTGGTGTCGCGCGCCATCTGTATCAACTTTTTGATCGTTTCGGGGTCTCGCCAACTCGTGCCGTCTTCGAAGAAAGCTTCGAACAGCACCAGCTTCTCCTGGAGGCTCTCAAGCGCGGTGTGTTCGACGAACTGTTCGGCCTTGATAACGAGCAGGTAGCTGACGATGAAAGTCGTGAAGGCAATGATCAAGACGTACGAGAGAAAATTTTTCCAAAAGAACCGCGAACGGATCATTGAGCTTCCTTGAACTTATACCCTAGACCGCGCACGGTTTGGATGAGATCGCGTGATTCCCCCAACTTCTTGCGAATCGATCGCACGTGAACGTCGATGTTTCGATCGATGAGAACACCTTCGCCGCCCGTTACGGCGTCAAGCAAGCGATCGCGCGACAAGACGATGCCCGGACGCGAGATGAGAGCATCGAATAAACGGAATTCGGCGAGGGTCATGAGGATTTGCTGCGAACCGACCCGAACTTGAAACCGCGCTCTATCCACTTCGACGTCGCCTTGCCGAACGATGTCCTCTTCAGTCTTCTCGACTGTCGACTGCGTCCTGAGGCGCGTGTAGACGCGGGCGACCAGCTCTTTAACGCCAAATGGTTTCGTCATGTAATCGTCGGCACCGACGCCCAATCCGTAGACGACATCAGTCTCTTCACTCTTGGCTGTCAGCATGATGATGGGAGTCACGCGACGTTCAGGATGTTCGCGGATCTTCTTGCAGACTTCGACGCCGTTGAGTTGCGGCAGCATCAGATCGAGGATGATCAAGTCGGCCTTGCGCTGTAGGGCTTTTTCGAGGCCTTCGCGTCCATTGCTGCACAAAGTGACTTCAAAGCCTTCGCGGCTGAGATTGTAACCGAGCAATTCGCGGATATCCGGATCGTCTTCAATCACGAGGATGTGCTTCACTCAGACCTCCAAAAAAGCGGGTGTTGGTTCTGCAGCTTGGCCTCAGATATAACTGGTGGTCTGATGAAAAGCAAAGGATTTGGAAGACCTTTCATGGGCGGTGAACTTTAATTCGTGAATTCGATTTAAACCCCTCAACTCAAAGCATTATTTGTGTAAAGATTCGGTAAAGAGCTCGATAATTTCAATTAAAGAAGAGGGACGTTCCCATTCTAATTCCAAAGGCAAAACATAGACGGGTGACGCGAGCTCTGCAAAGCGGCCGGGAGCTCGCCAGTAGTCTTTTTCACTGGTGATCAAAGCGTCACTGGATGCGAGAAGGGTTTTAATGCGGTCGAAATCAAATTCCTCATGATCGCCGGCGCTGTAGTGGTGCGCGAGATTCAATCCTTGGGTCTTTAGACTCTTCAGGACGCGTTCAGGTCGAGCGATACCGAGAGCGAGCGTCCACGATGCGACCTTTTCCGGGGCCTTGATCGGTCCGATCAGCTGCCGCGGCTTGCCATCGATAAACCTGAGTCGATGTGTGGGCAAGCCGAGTGTGTCGAGATAGGTGCGAACGGCGGGAGGTGGAAGGTCTGGGGCTGCTCGCGTGAGGATTAAAACATCCGCGCGGGCTAAAGCTTTGGGCAATTCGCGGAGGCGGCCGAGAGGCAGGCAAAAGCCCGTATCGAAGGGCGCTGCGGCATTGAGAAGGACAATGTCGCAATCGCGAGCAAGGCGGAGGTGCTGAAAACCATCGTCGAGAATCCAGTGAGTCGGCGCGGCAAATTGCGTGAGGAAACGGAGGGCTGCCTCATACCGTCGGCGGCCGATGATGATAGGGACATCTTCAAGCTGCTGCGCTTGCATGGTGGCTTCGTCCGCATGGAGCCGAGACGCTTTTTGCGGGGGCATGGGCATGGTGCTTGCTATCAAAACGGCCGATTCATCCGCCGCGAGACCGGAACGATAGCCGCGGGTGAGGACAGCGGGCCTTGCGCCCTGCGCTTTGAGAGCTTCACATAAGGCAATGACGACAGGACTTTTGCCGGTGCCGCCCACTTCAATATTGCCAACCGAAACGACGACGCCGGGGAGCCGATGCTGACGAAAAATTCCTCTTTGATAGAGGGCGACGCGCCAGCGAGCGACCCAGGCATAGAGCCAAGCGAGCGGCAGCAGCAGTTTGATCATGCGAGACGTATCCCTTCGCTCAGGGCAAGGTTCCACGCGACGAGACTTTTCTCGCACACAAAACGTCGTTCGCGATCAAAGCGTTTAGGGTCGCGTCGATAGGCGAGTTGCAGAGTCTGTTCACGGAGCTGCGAGCTGCTGTGCCAGCGAATCGTCCAAGCGCCTTTTTCATCGAGAGTCTTGATGGAGAGGTGCAAGACATTGTCCCCAGGCTTTTCGAGATCGGGACACTGATGCGGGCTTGGAAATTGCTCGCGAAAGATGAGGCGGGTGTCCGGCAAAGGAGCCTTGGACCAAGCGATGGCGAGACGCTCGGCAAGTGCGCCGTATGTGGCTGCATCGTCGATCCACACCTCGCGCCAGGGCCGCAGCTGCTCGAGGAAAGTCACCGCGCAGTCGGCATCGTCCTTGCCGACCAGCCAGGGTTTTAAGACCAAATCGAGGCCTTCGAGATAGCTGCGGTTTTTCTCACGTTCGTTTTCAAGGCACCAAATTTTGATTTCTTCATAGGGAAAATGAGGGCGATAGCCCGAGGTCAAGGTCGATCCGGCAATGGCCTTTTCGACGATCTCTCCCAGCGCCGATTCGCTGAGTCCCAGGCACTGCCAGCGATAGAGAATAAGAGCCTGGCTGCCCTTGCCCATCTCGCGCAATTCATCGCGCAGACTCTTGCTCCAGATCGCCTTGATCTCATCGGGAGGGCCGGGGAGACACCAGAGCAAGAGCTTTCCCCTCTGCAGGTGAAAAGCGTTGGCCGTGCCGAATGGATTATCGACGATTTGGGCGCGCGAGGGGAAATAGCATTGCTGGCGATTGCTTTCCGGCGCCGGATGACCGAATCGCTCGAAGCGGGATTGAATCTTTTTCCACGAGTCTTCATGGAACACCAGCTGATCGTCGCACCAGCGAGCGACGACTTGCCTTGTGATGTCATCGGCCGTTGGACCGAGGCCACCCGTGATCAAAAGAATACGGCAGCGATCGGCCGCGATGTTCAGAGCATCGATCATCTCATCTTCAGCATCGGGAACGGTCAAATGCCAGACCGGGTCGATTTTCAAGTTCACGAGCTGATCGGCAAGCCAGCTAGCATTGCTGTTGACGATCTGGCCGTTGCTCACTTCGGTGCCTATAGTCAATATCGTAGCGCGTATGCGAGTCATCTTTTTATTCCTTGGAACTTGGGACGTTTTTCGCGCGAAGGGACTTGGGGGGGGCCTGCCCTCGGCCAGAATAAGCCGAAGGCGCCGACGGGTAAACTGCTTTTGAGGGAAAGCTCTCGGCTCTTTTATGACGCCTGCCCGCCAAGAGTTTGGCAGTGGTGGTCCTTGTGACGGATACCAGCAGGGCATTCCCTTTCGTTCGTGGCGGGCGAGGCCTACAGATTTTGCCCAGAACTCCGCTATTTTCCTCCCGTCAAGAGCTTGACAGACTCTGAACTTTGACGGGAGGTGCCTTACAATAAAAGTATCCCGCGAGCGAGGTGCCAGCGATGGTGACCGTCGGACTCGGATTCGATAGACGAGCGTAGCTAACGCGATCGCATAGGAGGCAATGTTAACCGTGGCAACCAATAAATATACCGGGGCCCAAAAAGCAGCGATTCTCCTCTTGTCCTTCGGTGAAGAGATTTCGGCGGAAATATTCAAGAGCATGACCGAATTCGAAATCAAGCGCATCGGTAGCGCGATGAGCCGACTCGGCCGTCTCGAGCAGGAAATCATTGATGAGGTCATGCTCGAATTCTACGGCATCCTCCAGCAGAATAAGAAATTCTTCTACGGTGGCAACGACTTTACGATGAAGGTCATCGGCAGCGCCTTCAAAGGCGGTGAAGCCGACGAATTGATCGAGCAATTGGCCCTCGGCTCTTCGGCGAATCTCGATGCGCTCGAACTCATCGATCCCCGGACCTTGACCAACTTTATCCGCAACGAGCATCCCCAGACCATAGCCCTGATCTTGGCCCACCTTGACCCACAGAAGTGCGGTGAAGTCTTGAAGCTCTTGCCCGAAGCTCTCCATACGGAGATCATCCTCCGCATCGCTAACCTCGATGCCGTTGCGCCGGAGATCATCGATGAGGTCGATGACGTCTTGAGAAATGAGATTCAAGCGATGGGTTCGATATCGAGCCAGAAAATCGGTGGCGTGGAGCCAATTGCGGAAATGCTCAACCTTATCGACAAGGCGACCGAAGAACAAATCCTCGACAACCTCGAAGAACGCGATCCCGATCTTGCCGAGCAGATTCGTCAGCTCATGTTTGTCTTTGATGATCTGGCTAAGATCGATGAAAAAGGTATTCAAGAAATTATCAAGAGCGTGAAGCCGGAACAGTGGATGATCGCCCTCAAGACTGCGTCGGAAGCCGTCGCCGAACTCGTGTTCAAAAACATGTCGGAACGCGCGTCGAAAATGCTTCGCGAAGACATGGAAGCGATGTCGGCCGTCAAACTATCCGACGTCGAATCCATGCAGTACGAGATCGTTCAGATTGCGAGAAAGCTGGAAGAAGAAGGCAAGATCGTAATCGCTCAAGGCGGCGAGTCCGCCTACGTTTAAGATTTCCAAAGGCCGCGGTGGTGTTCGACCAAGGCCTGCAGGGTTCCCTCGGCGATGGCTGCCCGGATGTCGTGGATCACGCGCAGATAGTAGGTGAGGTTGTGTAAAGTCAGCAGACGGAGCGCTGTGATTTCCTGAGCGACGAAGAGGTGCCTGAGATAGGCGAGAGAGAAAGTCTTGCACGTGTAGCAGCTGCACTCCGGGTCGAGGGGCTTTTCCTCGAGCCGATACATCTGGTTTTTGATATTCACCCGCCCTCGCGAGGTGAACAGAGTTCCATTGCGACCGTTTCGCGTCGGCATCACACAATCAAACATATCGACGCCTAAAGCCACCGATTCAACGAGATCGAGCGGCGTCCCAACGCCCATCAGATAGCGGGGTTTATCGGTGGGTAGCGCTGCGCAGCTCAGGGCGGTGATGTGCCTCATATCGGGCTTTGCTTCGCCAACGGACAGACCGCCGATAGCATAGCCTTCGAATCCAATCTCGGTCAAAGCATCGATACTAGCTAATCGCAATTCTTCGTACATGCTGCCCTGGACGATTCCGAATTGCGCGAGCTCGGGTCGCGTGCGAGCGTCCCGGCAACGGCGTGCCCAGCGCATCGAGCGCTCCATGGAAAGCCGTGCTTCCTCGTGGGTGGCAGGGTGAGCCGTGCACTCGTCGAGCACCATGTGAATATCAGAGCCGATCGTCTCTTGAATTTCAACCGCCAGTTCAGGACTCAAAACGATCTTTCGTCCGTCGATGTGACTTTGAAAATGGGCAGCACGCTCGTCTATTTTTCTCTGGCCAGCGAGGCTGAATATCTGAAAACCTCCGCTATCGGTGAGGATGGGACGATCCCAGCCCATGAAGCGATGCAAACCCCCAAAGGCCCGAATGACCTCGAGGCCCGGGCGCAGATAGAGATGATAGGTATTGCCTAAAATGATTTCAGCCTTCAGGTCCTTGAGGTCGGTAGGAACGAGGGTTTTAACCGATCCAACCGTGCCGACGGGCATAAAGATGGGAGTTTGGACTACGCCGTGAGCCAGCGTGAGAGTCCCCAGACGCGCCGCACCATCCGTTTTGTTGACCGTAAACATGGGTAGACCTCCCAGATCTGTGTCGGTATGGCATGAAATAAGTAGCTCATTCCGACCGCATTGCATACATGACCGCGCGTCGAGGGTCAATGCGAATAGCGCGCGGGAGGGGAGACAGGGCTTTCGCCCGCAAAAATCTGGAATTTTGAAAGAACACGGAGTCGTTAGGTGGAGGCGTACCAGCGGCCTAAGGAACGGTGTATAATGAAATCCTATTCGGCATGAAAAATTCAGCGGTTTCGATCAATCTCAAGACCGGCAAGGCGCGCGACGATCATGGTCAGCTCATTCTCACAGAAGGATCTCAAATTGAAAACAATAAGAAATTGGACGATCTTGGCTCTTTGCCTCAGCGGCTATGGCTGCAAGAAAGACGATGAAAAGAAGACGGATGAAAGCGTCGTCACCTCCGCTTTTCTTACCAGCGAAGAACTGGCTCCCCCCGCTGATCCTACCGCTATTGAACCGACCGATCTCAAAGACTACTTGCTGTCAAATCTCGATCTCTTCCAGGCCACCGACAATGCCATGAGTCTTGTGACCGCTGATGAGGACAACACGACTTTTGAAAAATTTGAAGCCTGTTCGAAAGAAATCACCGATCAATTCGTTATCAAGGCCAGCGGAGATCATTTCACTTATGGGATGAATGCCGATCTTTTAAAATGCTTCGGAGAAGGTCCGCAGACGGTCAATGGCTCAACTATCACGTTCGATGTTTACAAGACGACCGTTTTTTTCGCTCTCACCTGCACCGGTGCCGATTTCAGTGACTTCGAGGGGAAAACCCTTGAGGAATTTATTGATAGCGGCGATTCCGAATTTTCTTGCGACCAGGGCGGGACGATCCTCAGCAACTCTCGAACTAGCACTAGCTACACCCTGGTAGATAAGGACCGGGGCGTGAATGCCGTCATCAAATCACTGAGCATTTCATCGATGTCTACCCCCGAGAGCGAGGCGTGCACTATCAAAAAAGACGGGGAAATCCTGAGTTACGCAAACGCTTGTCAAAGCATTGATCTCACGAAGACGACGGGCAACAATGACGACGAGGTCAGCTATAGAAAACTGGTTTACGGAGACGTGACCTGGAAAGATTCGCCTCAGGCGACTTGGTATAGTTCAGGAACAATGGCAGCAACTCTCAATAACTGGACGGGAAATGTCGTCTTCACGGGACCTCAGACGGCGCCGACTTACACCTTTAACAACGGAACCGAGACACTGACTGGATCGATAGCCTTTGGCTTGCGTCAAGCGCAGGGAAGGTCAGCCCTTTCCGCTCACTTGTTCAAGTAGCGATTGAAAAGCTCGGGGCGATCCTTTACTGCTGAGAGATCCTAGCAGTGAGGTTTCCCCGATGTCCCTGAGCAAAGTATGCGGCTTTTTCATTTTCTTCTGTCTCGCTCCCGCTTTAGCCAATTCCCCTGTCTTGGCCCTTGATGCTCCAGCCTGGCAGGCTTTGCGTCAGCAGATCCGCGAAACTCGATCCTTTAGACTGGGCGTACCCTCTCAAATTCAAGTTGTGGGCGATGGAAGTACGGTGATTTTTCACCGCGCTGCTGCTCCATCCACCGAAATGCAAATATTTGAACTCGATCTCAAGTCGGGCCAAGAGAAAAAAATTCTTGATGCTGGGATGCTTTTGGCTGGCAATGGGAAGGTCAGCGCCGAAGAAAAGGCGCTGCGCGAACGCTTGCGTCTGCAGACGAGCGGTCTCAATTTTTCCTTGGTCGATCTCAAAGGTGAAAGGATCGTTGTGCCTTTTCAGGGCAAACTGTTCGTTTACACCCGGAAGTCTGGGACAGTCAAAGAGATAGCTAAAGGCGACGGCCCTATCTTCAGTCCCAAACTTTCACCTGACGGCGTGTGGGTAGCCTATGTGCGTCGTTCAAATCTCTACGTCGCCCGGCTTGACGGTGGTATCGAACAGGCCTTGACGCGCGGAGGGACAGAAACTCATAGCTATGGCGTCGCCGAATTCATAGCTCAGGAAGAACTCGATAGACGCGATGGCTTCTGGTGGTCTCCCGATAGCCGGACTCTCTTGCTTCAAGAAGTCGACCAAAAAGGTGTTGAACAGCTCGTCATCAGCGATCCTGCGAAACCTGACGCTGAACCGCAAAGACCCTTCTATCCGCGCGCCGGCCGGAATAACGTAAAGTCTAGGTTTGGCTTTATCAGCATTCTCGGTGGCGATCCGCGTTGGATTCATTTTGGACAGCTGACGTTCGAATATGTGGCCGGAGTGAATTGGGACCAAGACAAGCCCACGCTCCAATTGCTCGATCGCGAGCAGAAGACGGCTTTTCTCGTCCTCGCGGATCCCCTGTCCTTGAAGACGGAAGTTCTCGTGAAACAAGATGATCCGGCTTGGCTTGAGTTGGATGTGAATCTACCGGAATGGCTATCCAAAAATCAGGGTTTCATCTGGCTATCGTCGAATCGGGGACAGGATGTGCTCGAGTGGCGAGACCCGCAGGGAAAAGTGGTGAAGCCTTTGACTTCACCTGATTTTGCCTACCAGCAGTGGGTCGGCCTAGATAGTCAGAAAAAGAAGGCTTTTGTCCTAGCCTCAAAACGTCCCGAGACGAGCGCCCTCTATGCGATCGATCTCGAAACGGGAGAGGCGCGTCTCGTTCAAGAATTAGAAGGCGGACAGGTGAGCGCTCAAGCGATCAAAAGATCTGATTTATACGTCCTGCGAAAAACATCGTTACAGGGCGAAGATCTGATCGAACTACGATCCTTTGATGGCAAACAGGTCTTCCCCCTGCGCAATCTCACGCCGACGCCTCTTTTGAAAGCTCAGGTTCGTATCGAGGAAGTGGGGCGCGACCAAGTGCGCGTGGCCATCGTTCGACCGAGCAGTTTTGATCCACAACGCAAATATCCCCTCATTGAAAACGCCTATGGTGGGCCAGGCAATCAAATGGTCCGCAGCAGCGGGCGCGCCTATCTCGCCGATCAAACGATCGCCGATGCTTTGGACGTTATTGTCGTGCGGATGGATACGCGTGGAACGCCTGGTCGGGGTCGAGCCTGGGAACGGGCGATTGCCGGCAAATTTGGAAGTCTGCCCGTTGACGAGCATGCGGAGGTGCTTAAAAATTTAGTCGAGCGGTTTCCGGAGATGGATGGCCAAAAAATAGGCGTCTTTGGTTGGTCCTATGGTGGATATTTCGCAGCTTATGCAGCCCTTGCGCGACCCGATGTCTATAAAGCGGCCGTGGTCGGTGCGCCACCTGTCGATTGGCTTGATTACGATACGGCTTATACGGAGCGCTATATGGGGCTGCCGCAAAGCAAGAAGGCTGACTATGAAACCGCTTCGCTTTTGAATGTGCTCCGAAAGTCAGGTGCGCATCGCAAGAGCCCCCTCCTCCTGATCCACGGAAGCGCGGATGACAATGTTTATTTCTTTAATTCACTCAAATTAGTCGATGCCCTCGAACGAGCTGACTATCCTTACGAATTCATGCCGCTCATAGGGATGACGCATATGGTCACCGACCCAATTCTCGATGATAAGAGATTTGAGAGGACTTTGAAGTTCTTTCGCAAACACCTCATCGGTGAATCCACGGATCGAAGTTGACTCAAGAAGGGGAGGCATCCTCGGCGATCGCTTTCCCTGACTTGCTTTTTTTCCTTCCTCACGCTTTCTTTCTGCTCCGTAATTAGAAGCCCTATCTATCTATAATTAATAGAAAATCTCTAGGCGACTGAAAATCCTTCTCCTCTCGCCGAAGGGGGAGGAGTTCTTGGAACAATAGAGGAGTCCGAGTCCATGCGAAAGAATCAAGAAAAGACTACCAGCGGTAAGAAAGCTCGGCGCTCAAAGACTGCTGCCTTGAAAGCCGAACCCCTGACCCATCAATCCCAGCCGGAAAAATCTCTTGGCACTACTGTTGTGCGTTCAAAAGGCCGAGCAAAAGTTCAGCGTCCCAAGAAGATTGAAGATGAACCGCAAAATGCCTTCAGCATTCTAAAAAATGCTGTGCAAAGAGGGGCGGCAGCTCTGAGTGATGAGACGGTAAGAATTGAATCACCTTTAGAACTGATCAGAGAACCTATGCGCGAACTCAAAGCATCGTTTGCGCCAAAAACCATCGCCAAGCCTCAAGGTAAAATCTCAAGTTTGTTGGCGTCGCGGCCCCAGCTGAATCTAAAAAATGGGATTCCTCTTTTGCTCGGGCTGGTCCTTCTGAGTTCACTCGTTTGGCCCAAAGAATGGTTGTCTTGGAGTATACCCACCTTAACGAGCGATCATCCAACGAATTCATCGGCAGCAGATGCTGTTCCCCAAGCGGCCAGCGCCGCCCCTCAGAATCTGCCAGTGCCGGCACCTGTTCCAGCTAAGGCGAAGTCTAAAATCGTCAACGTTAAACCCCAGACCCAGTCGAGCAAAAGCAAAGCCATAAAAAAGGTCGTAAAGACGGCAGACGCAAAAAAGGCTCATGCCTTGAACCAGAAAAAGCCGGTGAGCGCGAAGAGTGAGGCGCGCGTTCAAAAAGAGCCGACTAAAGCAAAATCTCCGCAAGCGAGCAAAGTTTTGCCAAAAGGCAAGGACTCAAGCAAGAAGACTTTGGCAAAGGCTTTTCAATAGTCTCGGATACTTTTGACTTTGCCTTTAGCCGCGAAGTGGGGAGGCTTTCGCTGAGAGTTTGAATCACACGATTGATTTGCCGAGCGCGGATAGGATGAGATCGACCGTCACGTGCGCAGTTTGCGCGCCAACGTCGGTAATCGGATTGATCTCGACGAATTCAAGAGAGACCAGCTTTTGTGTTTCGGAAAGCATTTCCAGGCAGAGGTGTGCTTCTCGCAAGGTCAATCCGCCGCTGACAGGTGTGCTGACGCCGGGAGCATAGCGAGGATCGATGCCGTCAATGTCAAAGGAAACGTGGATGCCGGAGGTTCCATTCGAAGCGAAGGCAATCGCTTCGCGCATCACGGTAAACATGCCTTTTTCATCGATATCGCGCATCGAATAGTACTTGATACCGGTCTCGCGCAGGATGCGTTTCTCTTCGTCATCGATGTTTCTGATCCCAATCAGGGCCGTGTTCTCGGGTCTCAACTTCTTAGTGCTGATCGCCGTGAGGATGTCGTGCCCTCGGCCGAGAAGCGTCGCTAGCGGCATGCCGTGGATATTGCCCGACGGGGAAGTGGCCGGAGTATTGACGTCAGCATGGGCATCGACCCAAATGAGACCAACCTCAGCATCTTGCTTATGAAAATACCGGAGAATGCCGCTGATGCTGCCGATGGCTACACTGTGATCGCCACCGATTATGAGGGGAATGTGTCCGCGATCGAGAATGCCTTCCGTGATGGCGGAAAGGTTGCGACAGAGTTCGCTGATGGGGGAGAGATATTTTTCTTCCAGGATTTTAGATTCGAGAGATTCCCGAATCGGGACATGTAGGTCACCTAAATCGACTACAGAATAGCCCTGCTGTTCGATCTTGGTCTTGAGGTTGGCGATCCGCAAGGTCGCTGGCCCCATGTTGGCGCCTCTAATGTTGGCACCTAGATCGGAGGGGACTCCAATAATCTCTATCGTACGCTGCCTCTGCATCTTGACTCCAAGTCCTCACGTCCCTGCCTAAGATCCGAATCGGACATTATCGTAGGACATCATGATAGACCTCAGAGTAACGGTCAATCCCCAAGGAGAGCTCCGGAGGCGGGAGGGGGTTACCTCCCGCTTTTATGACGGAGACAGGTCTTGGAGGATGTGAACCTTTACAAAGACTCTAAGCAATCGCTTCAAAGCTTAGAGATTCTGTAGGAGGCCCAACGCGATCTGTGGCTTCTGGTTCGCTTGACCCAGAATCGAAGCACCAGCCTGCTGAAGAATGTTCGCCGAGGTGTACTTGGCGGTTTCTTCTGCGAAGTCGGTGTCGAGGATGCGGCTGTTAGCAGCCGTCAAGTTCTCGGTCGCCGTGCTTAAGTTGTCGATCGTGCTGCCTAGGCGGTTTTGAATCGCGCCGAGGTAGGAGCGGTAGTCACTCACTTTCACGATCGCTGCATCGAGCTTGTTGATGCTCTGCTGAGCATTCTGCTTGGAATCGACACGGGTGCCTTCTTCGGCGCGACCGATATCGAGGGAGCCCTCGCCATCAGTGAAAGCATTGAGCTTGCCCAAATCGATTTTGATGATGTTGACTTGATTGGGTTGATCAATCCCGTCGACACCGGTGAAGTAGTCTTTACCAACTTGGATCTCAAGTGGGAAAGTACCGGGAGCATTGGCGATCTCATCGCCGATTTCCGCGTTACCGACGATCAGGCGCGTGCCGTTGAACTCGGTAGCGTTGGCGATACGGTCGATTTCGTCTTTGAGTGCGACAAATTCCTTGTTAAGGAAGCCACGCTCAGTTTCGCCAATCGTATCACTTGCGCCTTGGACCGCGAGTTCGCGAAGGCGAGTCAGCATGTTGGTTGTCTCTTCGAGACCACCTTCTGCCGTCTGCACGAGCGAAACACCGTCGTTGGCGTTACGTTTGGCTTGATTGAGAGAACGGATGTCGGCGCCCAAGTTAGACGAGATCGCAAGTCCAGCTGCATCATCAGCTGCCTTGTTGATTCGTTTACCTGATGCCAATTTGTTTCCGGACTCTTGCAGGGCTTCTGTCGATTTGGCTAATCGACGCTGCGCATTGAGTGAAGCGATATTGGTTCTAATCCTCAAACCCATAACTCAGACCTCCTGTCATAAGAATCGAATCACATCGTGCGATTCATTACCTAGTGTTTCGTCAAGGGACCGTAACAGTTTAGCAATTACTGCCTCGTAAGGGTTTAGAGCCCTGATTTTATTGAATAAAAAATTTACGTGCTGATCGTTTTTGCCCAGCAAGAGGGGGGTGGTAGGGGTTTATCTTTCAGATTTGAAGAAGAATTGGGTCGGGAAGGGTCACCTTCTTCTATTGAATGCGATGCTGCAGGAGATGCTGAGCGAAACGGCGAAGAAAGTCCTGGCCGCAAGCGAAAGGCCGTTCTTCAGTCGATAGATCGATTGCCTGACTCTCTAAAAAGTCCGGTCCTGCCTCAGGGTGAGCTTGTATACCCCAAATGGGGAGTTGCCGGTGTGCAAAAGCCTCAACTTCGACGAGTGGGCTTGAAGCTACCGTATAACAATCGGGTGGAAGTTCGACGACGATTTCACGATGTGAAACGACCATGCGGCCTTGAGTCCCAGCCTCGCCCCAAAATCCGCGCTCGGTGAACGTGAAAGGTCGCATGCCTCTATATTTTTCTTGATCGGGATGAGCGAAGGCGACGCGTCCTCCCAAGAGATGAGCCAACAACTGGTGGCCATAGCAGATACCAAGGGTCGGGAGTCCTTCGGCCAAGCGATCCAAAATCCAGCTATTCAGTGGCTCTTGCCATGGCAGGCCGTCGTACACAGAAGCGCCACTTCCGAAAATAACCAAGGCATCGGGCAATTGGGGAACCTTTAGCAGCGAACTCATGCCAAAGAGAGCCGGCAAATGGTAGCTCAGGCGGAGTTCCGGAGACACGAGGACCAGCCGATTGAAGTTATCGAGTTCGGGTACGCGCACGGCCGGGTCAATGACGGCCAGATGCAAAGGGCGTAAAGGCGTGTTCAATGGTTAAGACCTCTCAGGGAACCGGTTCATTTGATGCCGCGGTCAGTATCCCATCTCTCTCAAAGCCATGCAAATTGCTTTGCAAGGGCCGTTTGAGTTGTGGCAAGATCGCGCTAAAGGGGTCAAAGCGCCAGATCAAAAAGGGTCTCGTTATGAGGGCCTTAAAACTAGGAGGCTTGTCCATCATGCTAGACCATATTCGAGCTAGCTTCGAAGAAGCCCGCACGTCGCTCGATGCCCTTATTCAGAGTGAGGCGACCCATCATCATATCGCTGCTGCCGCGAAGATATTGATCGACTGTTTCAAGGCCCGTGGACACGTTTATACCTGTGGCAATGGTGGCTCCATGTGTGACGCGATGCATCTGGCCGAGGAACTCTCAGGTCGCTATCGCAAGGACAGACCCGCGCTCGGTGCCCTTTCGATGAGTGATGGAGCGCACCTGACCTGTGTCGCCAATGATTTCGGTTTTGATTATGTCTTCTCTCGATTTGTCGAAGCGCATGGTCGACCCGGCGATGTTCTGGTCGGGATCAGCACGAGTGGGAAAAGCCCTAACGTCATCAAAGCCGCGGAAGCGGCGCGAAAGATTGGGATGACCGTTATTACTCTGACAGGCAAGCCGGCAACCGCCCTCGGGCAATTGGCTACGGTGGATATCTGCACGCCGGGTGGCCGCTTCGCCGATCGCGTTCAGGAATTGCACATCAAAGTGATTCATACCTTGATCGAGTTGGTCGAACGGGATCTTTTTTCGAGCAATTATTGAGGTAGAACCTGAAACCCGAGAGGTTCTGTGATGAGTGAAACTCTTTTTGATAAGATCCTGCGGAAGGAAATTCCAGCAAAGATTGCGTACGAGGACGAGCACGTCCTAGCTTTTCATGACATTGCTCCGCAGGCGCCGATCCACGTACTGGTCATACCCAAAGAAAAATGGACGGGTTTCGCCGATCTGCAGACAGGAGATCCGATCAAACTCGGACTCTATATGGCAAGTATCGCCAAGGCAGCCGCGCATCTCGGTCTCGATCCCAATGGATATCGCATAGTCTTCAATCAGGGACGCGATGGTCAACAGACTGTAGCTTATATTCACGCTCATATCCTTGGGGGACGCCGTCTCTCATGGCCTCCAGGATGAGTCCTATGCTTCAACTCAGTCAGGCCCTTAAACTCAGTCCCGATCGATTCACTCCCTTAGCTCGAACTCCTTGGGCAGGTCTGCAGATCCAACGTTTATATAAAAGCCATATCAGACCGTCGCCGGCAGCGATCGGGGAATCTTGGGAAGTCTCCTGTGATCCGGATTTTCCGTCTGAAGTTTTGCTGTATCACCGTCCTCTCCTCGAGCTCTTGCAGGAAGAGCCCGAGCAGATGCTGTCAGCAACTTATGTAGCTAAGAAGGGCGCGACCTGCGAAATTCTTATCAAGCTCCTGAATGCCGATCAGCCTTTGTCCGTACAGGTGCATCCTCGCGATGAAGATCCTCACCTTTTGGCCAAAGAATGTGGCAAACCCGAATCGTGGCTTATCCTTCACGCTGAGCCGGGTGCCGGTCTTTATCTGGGGTTTTCAAAACCAATCGCCAGGGATAAATTGCGCGAACTTCTTGTGCGCGATGCTGACCTTCGTCCCTATCTTCAGTTTGTGCCCGTTGAGGCAGGTGATTATTTCGAAATTCAACCCGGCGTGCCTCATGCGATAGGACCTGGTATCACCCTCTTAGAGCCCCAGCGCGTTTTGCTGGGTAAGAGCGGTAAGACCTATCGATTTTGGGATTGGGGACGTCGCTATGATTCAAACGGTGCGATCGATCAGGAGAGAGGAAAGCCGCGCGAGCTCCATATCGACGAGGGCCTACGTCTGATCGATCCTGAGTCACAGGTCGGCTCTGATTTCGTGGACGGCTTACGTCGCTTGCCTGAAAAGCATTTACTGCCAGCGGGAAAAGGTACGATCGAGATCTATCCAGTCAATGATTCTTATCAAGTCGTGCGTGTCCGCTTGGCTGCGCAAGGAGCTCTTGAATGGCAACTGCGCGATGGGTTTGCGACGATGGTAAGTCTTCATGGAGTATTTACCTGTGAGCATCGTCAGGGGCAGCTGGTAGATTTTGGGGCCGGTGAGCCAGGCTTTTTGCCTTATGTAGCTTTTCCTATGCAGATGCGCGCAATTTCATCGTGCGATCTCGTCCTCGTGATACCGGCAGGAGCGCAGCTCAGCTGGACGGTTTAAGGTTCGGCCTTCCTCATTTTGCATATCTAACAAAAAAATGCTTATAGAATGGCTTAAAACGTGCTGTTTTAAACATGGTGTCTCAGGTCGCTCTCTGTAAACTATGAGTCGATCAGGCGATGGCAGGTAAAGCTAAAGAGGGAATAAGCGAGGAAAGCGGGCTCCCGTTCGCTGGATGAACGATGGAGCCTTTACGGGAACTTATTTTACGGCTTCTTTCAGTTCTTTGCCGGGACGGAAGACGGGAACTTTGCGAGCAGGAATTTGAATCTCTTCACCTGTCTGAGGGTTGCGACCCATGCGAGCCTTGCGGTTCGAGACAGAGAAAGTGCCAAAGCCAACTAGCTTCACGCCATCTTTCTTCTTGATGTTCTTCGTGACGACTTCGATAAACGAGTCCAAAGTCTTCTCAGTGTCGGATTTGGTCAGACCAGTGACTTTGGTCATTGCTTCAACCAACTCGGCCTTATTCATGGAAACCTCCAATCGTTTGACTCTAAATTGAACTTGGGTACGCAGCTAAAGGTTTACAGGCAATGCGTTTGTTGTCAAGATTTAGTGTCTTTGCTGAGTTTTTTTTATTTAAATAAGATGCGAGTCCTCGATGATTTGGTAAATTATCTATTGATATTTTACAATTTATCCATAGATCCCTGACCAGGGGCCACTTTTAGCGGGACATGTGTCGAGTCGAAAAGGAATGCAACGTGAAAAAGATCGTGTGCCAACTCACGTGCTTCATGCTGTCCCTTCTGTACACGTTCAGTCTGAGGGCTGAGCCACGAATGCTTGATCGCCTGATTCTTGAGATCAACGGCAAGTCTTTTTCCCAGAGACAAATTGAAATCTATCACTCGGTGCGCACGATAGCCGGGGGTAGCCGATCCCGTAAGGCTTTGCTCGATACCGCCACGTGGAAATCTGCGGTGGAAACCTTCAAGAATGAAATGATCGTTTTTGCCAGCATCGAAGGGGACCAGACGCGTAATGATTCCTTTCAAGCTGACAACCGTGCCCTGCAATGGGCCGAGAAGGAAATCCAAAAAGTTCAGCTCGAGGATAAGGAGCTGCTTGCCTTCTTCAAAAGGCAAGGGGTGACCGAAGCCGAACTGCAGAAGAATCTCGTCACGATTTTTCGCATTCAAGCTTATGTTCGCAGTCGCCTGCAAGTGTTGAATCAAGATTCCGATCTTTCGGCAAAAGATCTCCTGGATATCGACCCGGATAGCGATTGGTTTGCATCCATGCAAAAGGCGACTCCTTACCGCTTTTACGACCGAGCAAAAGAATTCCAAGCGCTTCAGGTCGCGAGGAAAGGCTGATGCAAAGTTCCCTTGTTTGCCAGGTTTACAAGGCCGGCGCTGCAGAGAAAAAGGCCTTAGAACAATTTTGTTTGAATTGGTCGGGCGATTTTTGGGCTTTCGACGAAGTTGAGCTTTCGCTTAAAATTCCCGGGACTCTCCTTCTCTATGCGAGTGTTGGGGGCATTTGGCAGGGCGTCCTGCTCGCTCGCGATCTCGGCTCGACGGCGGAACTTTACTATATTTATGTGTCTTCAGAAGCTCGGGGGCAAGGGATTGGCCTGCGACTGATGGGGACT
>CANJJY010000009.1 GCA_947474445.1 Oligoflexaceae bacterium | reverse complement strand
GTTGCACCCCAGCCCACAATTTTTTTCTTTTACCTGTCCTGTCGCGGCTTTCCGGCGCCGCTTTTAACTTGCCTAGCGCCGGGTCTATGTTAAAACTGGGCGAGTCTATACGAGTCGAGGACTGCCTTCAGGATCCGTCCGCTCACCACCGAAGCAAAGGTTATTTGATGAAGCCATTGACCCCCCACTGGGCTGACCTGACGGCAGCCCGTGTCGTCGCCACCGCTGGAGACAAAGAACTCTATACAGTAGCCAGCGGCATCACGCCGAGCGGCACGGTGCATATCGGTAATTTCCGAGAAGTGATCACGGTCGAATTCATGGCGATGGCCTTGCGTTCTCTGGGCAAGAAAGTTCGTTTTATCTATAGTTGGGATGATTTTGACACGCTCAGAAAAGTCCCGAAGAATCTTCCCGAGCAGGACATGCTGCGCGAGAACCTAAGGCGACCGATCAGTCGCGTGCCGGATCCCTACGGCGTCGACGAAAGCTATGCCGCACATAATCGCCGGGAGTTCGAGGAAGAAATTAAAAAAGTCGGCATTCAGCCCGAATACCTGATCCAAAGCCAACGCTATAGCGCTGCTCTCTATGCGGAGCAGATCAAACAGGCTCTCGATAAACGCGATGTGATTCGGGGCATCCTCAACGAGTTTCGCAGTGAACCCCTGAGCGAAGACTGGTTGCCGACGACCATCTACTGCAGTCGCTGCGATCGCGACCAGATGGACTATGAGCGGCATCCAGGCGGCTATGATTATGCTTACAAATGTAGTTCCTGCGGCAACGAAGAAGTCATCGATATCAGAAAGTCTTCGCACCTCAAGCTCAATTGGCGAACCGATTGGCCAATGCGCTGGGCCTTTGAAGGCGTCGATTTTGAACCGGGCGGCAAGGATCATTCGAGCGACGGCGGATCGTACGATACGGCGAAGCGTATCGTCAAAGCGGTGTGGGATCGCGATCCACCCCAGTATCTGCAATACGATTTCGTCTCGATCAAGGGCAAATCAGGCAAGATGTCGTCCTCTTCGGGAGAATTGATTACCCTCGGCGAAGCGCTCGCCGTGTACGAGCCGCAGATGATCCGCTGGATCTTCGCCAACCAGCGTCCGAATACTGATTTCGCTATTTCCTTCGACGTCGACGTCATCAAGGTTTACGATGAATTCGATAGGGCCGAAGCTGCCGCGTTGGGTCCGGTTCCGGAAAATCTCGGCAAATGGCCGGTGCTGCGTCGCGCGTATGAGCTTTCCGCTGTGGGAGATTTGTACAAGGCGATTCCCTATCGCGCGCCATTTCGCGAGTTGACGGGCCGGTTGCAGCTTTGCGATGGTGATAAGCAGCGAACTCTCGAGCGCTACTACGCGGACAAGGTCCTGACTCCGCTCGATCGGGAGCTGTTCATGGCCCGTGCCGACCGAGCCTGGAATTGGCTCGAGGAATATGCACCTGAGGAGTTCCGTTATCAGATTCACCGGCAGCCCGTCGACGTTCCTCTCACTCCGAAGCAAAAAGAAGCGCTCGAAGCCTTCCGGGGGCTGCTCGGAGCCGTGGATCTGCAGGTCATAGACGCCAAAGACTTAAATCAACGTCTCTATGATGATATTATTCATACGACGGGATGCGACGGGAAGGAATTCTTTGCCGCCGTTTACCAAAAGTTGATAGGACGCGATCAAGGTCCCCGGCTTCCCGGATTCATCAAAGAACTCGGCCGCGACAGAATTCTGAACCTTTTGCAGGATGCATAAGGTCCAAGAGCTCCTGCCGCCGAGCGCGGAGGAGCTCGTCTCTATGTCGGCTAAAAAACTGCTTCTTGGCTTTGCGGCGAGCTTGACTCTTCTCGTGAGCTGCACCTACCTCCGACAGCTCGTTGGCCTCGTCGCCGATAAGCCTGTGGTCAAAATCATCGATGTCGACGTCAAATCCTTCGCCATCAACGGGATCGAACTCGTGTTCGTCATCGATATCATGAATCCGAACAGCTTTGCTGTCGATGTCGATAGGCTCGACTATCAAGTTCAGGGACTGGGTGTTGAGCTAGGGCGCGGGAGTATGCTCGAACCAGTCGTTCTCAACTCCTCGAGCCACACCGAGGTGCGGCTGCCTTTTTCTATCAACCCCGAGGCCGCGCGGCAGATCTTCAAGCGCTATCTGCTCAATCCGCGCGATCTGAAGCTCAAGCTCTTGGCTCAATTGTTCCTCAACACCGCTTTCGGCAAGATGGATCTGCAGTTCCAAGAAGAACGGACGATGGTCAAAGGGCTGAATGGCTCGTGATTCGAATTAATCTTCGGCCCGCACTCAACGCGCTGAGCAGGAGATTTTGCTGCAAACTTCGAGACCAAATGGCCGTCCCTTATTATAGCGGCAGGTCTGCTCGGCTTCGAATCGAGCACTCGATTGATAAGGGCTGGTGGCGGCAAAGTAAAGAATGTTCAAACCCGGCTGCTTCACGACATAAGCACAGGTATAAGTGCGCTTGGTCACGCGACGGAAAGCGTCGCTAGAACTAGAGGCATGAGCGGAAAAGGCTGAAAGGGAGGCGAGGATCAAAGCAGAAATCTTGATGAAATGCATGACTAGATCTCCGGCGAGAAGGTGAATTCAAGACACTGATCGAAGAATCTCTCGATAGAGAGTACCGCGAGAATCTCGGTCATAAAACCACTTATTGGCTCTTCAATTCTTATCGCACCAGTAGAAAAAAACAGCAAGGTACCTAAGGACCTCGCGCGATGATTCATCGATCATCGTGAGAACATTTCCTGCTCGCAGCAATCTGCCATTGAAGATAGGCGCGTTTCAAAAGTCTCGGATCTTACCATGCGTAAGAAAACTCCATCTCAACTCCTGGCACCGAGGGGCCTATTCATAGAACCGATCTCCCGGGACCGGATTACTCTACCTGTCACAGGTGCTTTTATTTCCCCTCTAAGAAGTGAATAATATTCGTGTGAAGACACTTTATCTTCAGTATTACCAAGGTTTTGCCGATACGTTATGAAACCGGCAATGAACGGAAATGGAGGATAGGATGCAAATCAAGAGGGCCATGGCCTTATTACTAGGGAGCATAATCTTTGCAGCGACGCTGTGGGGACAAAGCACCTCTTACAAGACTCCAGGACTGCTCAGCCTGCAGAGAAACCTCCTTCCTGAAAAGCCCACGATGAAATTGAGCGCCACCGAGCTCTTTCCGACCTTGCTCGATAAGACTGTTACCGAGCGCGAAGAGCTCGCTCTCGCGATGCTCGAACGCGGGCATTTTCCAGACTTTTTGCGAGATCTGAAACCGGTGACGATCCGTGAGCGCGGCCACGAAGTGGTCTATTGGGTGATGCCTGACTATCTTGCCATCGGCACCAATAAGGACTTCATGCTCATGCCCCTGAATTTTATCAATACGGTTCGCTTGGCAAACTCCTGGGGCTTTGCCTTGCCGACGCGCAAAATGGTCGATCAGATCTTCGATCAGGCCGGCCGCACCATCTGGCCCAAGACCTATCCAGCGGGCCCTGAGATGAATTCCATGGAGACTATTAAAAATCACAGCGATTGGATCAAAGGCCAGCGCTACCTCTATCCCAAGCAAAATCTACTGACCGCTGGACATAAGAAAGACATCGTCATGAGTCGCCGCCTCTATGGACACACCGATCGCATCGCGATCTATGGCTGGCAGAATATTCGCAGCGGCGAGCCGATCCAGCCGCTGAGTATCTGGCACGGAGATCGTTATGTCGATTATAGTCACGGGATTCGATTGGTAGCGTCCTGGGTCATCGTCGATGGCAAGCTCATGCCTCTCAAACAACTCTTGCAGGATCAAAGGCTGGCGAGTCTACTCAGCGATGAAGGTCCGATCGATGTCGATAGGATCATGCGCTCGGTTCCCTATTCTTTGGCGCATAATTAGAGCCTGTCTCAAAAAGGGGAGATCAAGGCGCGCGGAGGAAAAAAACCGGAGTTTACATAAGGTAAATGAGGATTTTTTTCTGACAAGTAACGAAGAGATCGCCTTTTTGAGAAAGGCTCTAAGCTGTTTTGCGCCAACGAAAGGCGATGCAGGCGGTATCGTCAGAATCGGTATCGCGAACAAAGCCGTCGATGAATTGGCTGATCTGGGCGATGAGAGCTTCTGGTTCGGGAAACTGAGCGAGCTTGTCGCGCAGGATTTTCCAGCTTACCTTTTGGCCTTCTCCATCTTGATTGCTGAGGAGACCATCACTATAGATAAAGATCCGATCCCCCTCGTGCATCGTAAACTGTCTTTTCCCCAAGCGGGGCGTCTGATGAAATCCCAGAGGACTTCCTCCTTCTATCACCGTATGGATACGCTCGTCACTGATCCAATAGATCGGCGTGTGGCCGGCATTGCGATAGTGAACCTCGCCGGTGGAAAGGTCGATGCCGAGAATCGCGAGCGTCATCAATCGTCCTGAGGGAGTCCCAGTCCTGAGGACTGCCGCATGCATAGCCAGGCACAACTGGTCGACGACCTGGTGCAACTGCCGGCCGCCGCCGCCCTGTAGCCGAGACACGGTCGCTGCCGCCGCTCCTGCCACCGCTGCGGTGACCAGCGCCGAGGAAATGCCATGCCCTGTCACATCTCCTAAATAGAGAAAGAGCCATTTTTCTTCTTCATCGTAATGGGCACTGAGCCAGTCGCCTCCGGCCGTTTCCGCCGGTTGATAGCGACTGCGGATGGTGAAGTTCGGATGATCGGGCACGGATTCAAGCAGGGCGGCTTGAACCGCTTTGGTCGCCTCGATATTGGATTTTTCCTGCGCCAGCTCGTCGGTCACGCGCTCATTGATGCGTAGACTCCACCAGATATAGCTGGTTACCGTGAGATAAGTGAAACCCAGTGCCATGGCGCGTGAGAGAGCCGCATAGTTCTTGTCGATGGGAGGGCCCCAGAAGGGATGGTCTGGCAAGGTCGTCTCGAGGATGAGCAGCAAGATGACGCCGATATACCCGTAAGCTATGCTCAACCACTTATTTTTCTTCGGATGAAGGATGTGCGTGCCAGCCGAGACGATGACGAAATAATAGTGGAGGTTCATCAGTTTGCCGAAGGCAAAAGAAAGAAAAGTCAGGGTGAGAAAAGTACAGGCAATCAGTTGAAAAATAGCGATGGTGGCCTGATGCAGGCGAATCCAGATGAGTGAAGTCGCCAAACCAATGAAGACAAAGATGGTCGAAATAAAGCCGATGTTCGCGACCGGATGATCCCAAAAAAGATAAAGACTCCCGTAAACAAGGGATATGGTGAGGCCGAGCAGGACGATGATGACGACGTGGCGATAGTCGCGCTTCTCCTTCTCAGGAATATCATCGGGAACAATTGTTTCGATGAAATGCCTCAGGGGCTGGAGTCCATACTTTTTCCAAAGACCTTTGCGGCCATCGGACATAAGCTATCCTAATCTTTCCATTTTAATAAAACGCTACTACTCTTATCGGCTAGCTATGCAAGGGAATGAACGACTCAGACCGATTTTTCGACTGCTGGCCTTTTGATGCGATGATAAAATGCGGCGTTTACCGCCCTTGGATGGGGTTCTTATATCCTCGGGTTCATCGGCGGGGCTGTTCTTGAGAGAACTGATATAAAAGAGTCTGAACCGCGGTCGAGGCCCGGGCGAAAGTGCAAGTTTGCCCATTTTGCTTTGTATTCATAGAAAATGAAAAGAATTTGCGCTTTATCGAGACTCCTGTTACTGAACGAGCAGATCTTAAAAACTTGCTAGTCAGAAACGGATTTCGCCTATGTTACTCTTTCGCAGCGCGCTCAGTCTCGCCTGTCTGATGCTTGGATTCTCTTGCCATCGACCGCCGTCAGAAGCCAAATCGCCTGATCAAATCTCGGCAGCGAGCGTGCCTGAGCCCCTCTTTCCTCCCTTCGGCCCCGCGCGAACGACATCGCATCCCGTTCTCATCGAAAAAGTGAGCATCATGAGCGCTGTGTCACCGACCATCGCGAGCGGCTATGTGCTGCTGCGAGAGGGTAAGATTGCAGCTCTCGGTGCCGGTGAGCCGGGTCCAGACCTTCAAAAAGATGCGGAGCACGTCGACGGCAGCGGCAAGTTCCTTACGCCGGGCATCATCGACACGCATTCGCACATGGGCGTTTATCCTCTCCCCGAAGTTGCCGCGCATGAAGATGGTAACGAGATGACGCGACCCACCACTCCCGATGTCTGGTCAGAGCATAGCTTTTGGCCGCAGGATCCTGCCCTCTGGCGCGCGCTCGCTGCGGGGGTCACCGCCGCTCAGATTCTGCCCGGTTCAGCGAATCTGGTGGGAGGCCGGAGCGTGACGATCCATCTGCGGCCTGGTATCGACGTTGCCTCCATGCGATTTAGCGGCGCGCCGCAGGGAATGAAAATGGCCTGCGGAGAAAATCCCAAGCGGACCTACGGTGAGAAATCAGGACCGGCGACGCGGATGGGCAACATCGCTGGGTTTCGGCGCATTTTTCAAGATGCGATCGAGTATCGCGAAACATGGGATCGATATCAGAAAAAGCTGAGCAAAGGAGGTGAGGATTTGGTGCCGCCCAAGCGCGACCACGCTCTCGACACTCTCGTCAAGGTGCTGGCGGGAGAGATCCTCGTGCACGTGCACTGCTACCGGGCCGATGAAATGTCTCTGATCCTCGATTTAGCTAAGACTTATGGCTTCAAGGTGCGCTCCTTTCATCACGCCTTGGAAGCCTACAAGGTACGGGACCGACTCGCCGCGGAAGGTGTCGCGGTGTCGACCTGGGCCGATTGGTGGGGCTTTAAAATGGAAGCCTTTGATGGCATTCCGACCAATGCAGCTCTCCTCGAAGAGGCCAAGGTTCGGCCTATCATGCATTCGGATTCGCCCGAAGAGATTCGCCATCTCAATATCGAAGCGGTCAAGGCGCGCACGGCAGCCCTGCGCCTGGGAATAGAAATTTCCGATGAAGTCCTCTTGCAGTGGATCACTAAAAATCCCGCCTGGGCCCTTGGCATCGATCATCTCGTGGGCTCGCTCGAAGTGGGTAAGCTCGCTGATGTCGTGCTCTGGGATAGACATCCTTTTTCGAGCTATGCCAAAGCTGAAAAAGTGTGGATCGAAGGTGAAAAGATTTTCGATCGCGTGGATGCCACCGTACCCGCGAGTGACCTTGAGCGTGGCAGTCGCGATAAAATAGGCCTTGGCGATCGCGCGGGACAGCTGAAGGCTGAGCCGGGAGCCGGCATCCCGCCCGCGCATCAAGGCGCTTTGGCCCCTGCTTTGGTGAGCCTACCGGAAGGAACGGACAGCTATATTGTGGAGCATGTACGCCTAGAAAATGGCAAGGGAGCGAGCCTGCTCGATGCCAGCATTTGGGTCGAAAAAGGCTTGATTAAGGCCATCAATCCTACGGCCGTTCCAGCCAATGTTCCGCGCATGGATGGGGGAGGACGCACCCTGACACCGGGTTTGATCGAAACAGAGAGTCAACTCGGAGTCGTGATCATCGAACTCGAAAAACAAGGTCAGGACCATGAGGGAAGTGCTGATATGAATCCTGCCTTTCGCGCGCTCGATGGTCTCGACCCCTATTCCCTCCGGATTCCCATTGCCCGGGAGCAGGGTATCACGTCAGCGCTCGTCAAACCGAGTCACGGCTTTATCGCGGGCCAGGGCCAGCTGATCAATCTATCGATGAGTTCTCACGCGATCGAACATGCGGCAGCACCGGTGATGTTCGCTTCCATTCTGGGCGGCAAAAATCGTGGACAGTTTTGGTTGAAGATCAGAGAAGCGATAGCCGATGCTCAGCTCTTTCATAAGGTAGGAGGTGGACAGTTAGCCGCTTGGAGTCATCAGCTGAGTCTTTCTCCCCTGCAATTAGAGGCACTTTACGAAGTTCTCCAGGGGCGCATGAAGCTCGTCCTCGAAGTGCATCGGTTGGCCGATGTCGAAGCGGCTTTGCGACTCAAAGCAGAGCTGGCCAAACAAAAGATCGCTTTGCCCTTGATCCTCAGCGGCGCCGGCGAAGCCTGGCTTGCTGCCTCTGAGATCGCTGCAGCTGGGGTGCCAGTCATCCTCACGCCCTCCGATCAAATGCCAAAAGATCTCGATCAACTGCGCGTTCGCGACGATCAGGCCGCTGTCCTTCGTGCGGCCGGTGTCACTGTCGTCATCAGCACGCGCAACATTCAATCGGGGCGTCTTCGCTACGAAGCGGCCCGCGCGGTCACTTATGCTCTCCCTTATGAAGAGGCCTTGGCGGCCATCACGAGCGTCCCTGCCCAAGTTTTTGGTTGGAATGATAGGGGCAGTCTGGAAGTTGGCAAACGAGCCGATCTCGTCATCTGGTCGGACGATCCGCTGGAAGCCCGCAGTCGCGTGGATGGAATATGGATCGGAGGTCAGCCCCTCTCTCTCGCAACGCGGCAGTCGGCGCTGGCTGAAGCCTACCATCACAAGCCGCAGCGCTCCGTACCGGCGGTAAGAGATTGATTCTATCGTGAGCCTTGGGCGAAGTGGAGAGGTTGATCTTCGAGCTGATTGGCGTAGGTTCCCGTTTGGACGAAGTGAACAATTGCCGCAAGTACGGCGTCGGCATGGGGACCAAGTTGGGGCATATGCCCGCAATCGACGACCAATTGCTCAAATCCGAGGAGTCGCGCGAGCTTTGATTGTTTACTGGGAGGGCAGAGCGAGTCGCGCGAGCCGGAGATGATAAGACCCTGAACGGCATGAAGCAGATGATCGCAGTCATCCGCACTGAGACGCAGAAAGGGATGATGCATCGCCAACTCACGGATCAGCGAGGCTGGCTCGGGTCGAAAATAGGGTGCTATGTCCTGCACGATCTTTAGGGGGACGTGAGCACACACGTACTTCAAGGCTGAGTCTAAGTTAAATGAAAAGGCTTGGCCCGTGATCAAGGTCGGGAGGAACAGCTTGAGGCGCGTGAGGTCGATTTGAAGCATATTAGTCGGAAGCGTCGGTGAGATCAGGATGACTTGAGAGCAGAAGCCTTCGCGGGCCAGCAGCGTCGTCCAGAGTCCCCCTAAAGAATAGCCGATGACCAGAGGGTCTTTGAGCTTTTGAAATTGATGTTTGATGCCTGCTATCGCTTTTTTCGAAGAGCTCCGGTCCATCGTCTCGAGGTTCGGGCGATGGATCACAAACGAGCCACCCAGTTCTTTTCTTAAAATATCGACAAAGATGTCCTGGGTCCGGTCGCCACAGCTCAATCCATTGATGAAAAGCAAATCTCGCATGCGCTCTCCGTCCGTTCGCTAGCCTCGCGTTCAATCGCATCAAAACCGAAAAACTTACCAGAACGACAAAGAGGACAAGCTGCCCTCCTTGAATGCGGCTTTGTCGGTAGAACTATACAAATAAATAAATGTTGCCCAATAAGGCATTGAGTACGAGGGGATAACGATAAAAGATTAATCGTTATGAGAGGGTGGCAGAAGCTGGATTTGAACGCGGGGAGCGCGTACTTGAAAATCCCAGGGGGCCGAGACCGGGCCGAGGTAAGTCATGGGGTGAAAGGCGTATTTCCATCATTCGTTTAAAGTCATAAAAATTGCGCTCAGGTTTTCGATTTGTAGGACGATACCTGAGCTGTAAACTGTAACTGGGTTTGGTATGCGGCAAGCATGGTTGGCAAAAGTTAAGACTCTACTGATGGATGAGCACCTGCTGCTCATGCGCTTCCATCACTCCACAGGCTTGATTTGGGCCTCACTCCAGATCGTGTTCTATTATGTACTCAGCAACTTTCTTCACTATCGGGAAGACCTGATCTTCCGCTTGACCGGCGCTTTTCTCTTTGGCTTCTTCACATTCATACCGACTCAGCAGAAATTGAAGCTGTGGCATGTTTTCTTCGTTGAATTTGCTCTAGCCTTCAATCTGCCCTTTCTTTTTACCTACAGCATGATCATCAACCAAGTGAATATCTATTGGTTCGGTTCGATGATCTTCTGTGGCTTATGCTATGGTCTGGCGAGCCATCCTCTCTTTTCGGCCTTGGTGTTTCCGAGTCTCAGTCTCTTGCTGATCAGAGCCATAGGTCACGATCATTTGAATGAAGACCAATTTCACCTGGCTCAGATGTCGATCCTCGTCAGCTATACTCTGCTGTTCGTCGCTATTGCGATGAGGTTGATCCTCAGGCATACGACCAATGAGATTTCACAATTAAAATTCGAGCAAAAGAAGTCCGAACAGCTGCGCGATAACTTTCTCAAACTCCAAAAGCGAGAAAGCACGATCAAAACCTATGTAAGGCCATCAATTCTGACGGAAATCGCCCTAGGCCTGGACCCTTTGGCCTACAAAGAGCGGGAGGTCACCAAAGCCGTCTTGTTCACCGATATCCAAGGCTTCACACGGCTAGCAGAAACCCAGAGCACCGAGACGATTTGCGAGATATTGAACGAATACTTTACCGCTATCAATGAAGCCGTATACGAGAATGCGGGCGAAGTCGATAAATTCATGGGCGATGCCGCGATGGCCACTTTCGACAGCGTCGATGATTGCATGAAAGCCTACCTGCAAGTGTTCAAGCATCTGAAGGCGAAGAGGCATGATCGAATCGAGTCACAAAGACCTGTATACAGCTTCGGTATCGGCCTGAGCTATGGAACGATGCTGTCAGCCAACTTCGGATCGGTGCAGAAATTCGATCGGACCGTCATCGGCGATCCCGTTAATATAGCCGCCCGCATCGAGGCCCTCACGCGCTACTACAACGTTGAAGTGATCGCTTCAGAAGATTTTATCAAAGAACTTCCGAGCGGCTATCAATACTTCAGAGCCATCGATATCAAGGCAGTCAAAGGTCGCAGTCAACCGATCAAAATTTATGAACTCTTTGAACATGATTCAGAGCTTTTGAAGAACTACAAGCTAAAGACAAAAGAAACGATGGCTCAATCCATAACCTTCAAGTCTCGCGACGAACATGGAGCAGCAGATGATTTGATCGTCACGATGATTCAATCCTTGCCGCAGCATTCAGATGCCGCCGAACAAGATAGGTTTATCAATTACATTTCAAAGACCAAAATATTAAAATCAGGGACAGATTAACATGAATCAAGGCGCAGAAAACCGCATTACATCGAGGATCAAATTCCAAATCCTTATGGATTATTCGGATCATGAGTCAATTCTCTTTGATTTTTGCAATGATCTATCGACAGGTGGTGTATTCATCGAGACGATCACACCTCTGCCGGTCGGAACCAAGGTCAATATCAGCTTCACTTTGCCGCCCCATAATCAACCTTTTAAGAGTAAGGCCCTGGTCCGCTGGATTCGGACGACGCGTGAATCCTCTGACAAGCCCGCTGGAATGGGCGTGCTGTTCGTCGGACAAAGCGATGAAGAGCGCAAGACTTTAGAAGATCACATCAAGTTTTATAAAGAATTTACAGAAAAATTTAAATGATTCATCAGAGGTATTTGGGCTTATGAAACAGAGATTGAAGAGATTTCTTCCTAAGAGCAAAAAGGCTATTATTTTTCAGATCACTCTGAACGATCAAACCTACGGAGGGGTCGTCGTTGACATATCCCTCGCCAGTGCCAGCTTCCTCTTTAAAGGAGTGGTGAAAGATATCGAAGACCATGTGGCCGAAGCTCAGATTACCACGCAAAACGAGACCTTCAGCCTCGGTAAGGTGATGGTCGTGCGGCATGAGGTTCAATCAGCTTCACTGCACATAGTTTCGGAAGAGGAAGATGGAACGGATCGGAGCGGCTTTACCCTGATCGTCGTGAAGGCTCTCAAAGATCACATTCCTCTCGAACATCTGATGAAATATCTCGAGTCAGACGGCCAATCGCCTTATGAATTTGAACTAGCCCACGGCAAATTCACTCTCGCTGACTTTTACGGCTATTCAGGATCCGACGATATCTTGGAAAAGACTAGATTACTCGCGCGTATGCAGTCTGAGTGGAAGCAAAAACATTCCTATCAATACGAACGATACCGCTTGCCCTCGCTCGGCAAGCGTGTGCGACTCGATCGGCTCAGGCCCGATGGACGGGATGATTATATCGCGTTCGGATCAAATGATTACCTGGGCTTTGCCTCGCATCCGGAAGTGATCAAGGCCGCGCAGTCGGCTCTCGCCGTCTATGGGATGGGTTCCACGGGCTCGCCTGTTTCGACCGGCCTGTCCCAAGAACATCGGATGTTGAATGAGATGCTCGCGCGGATGTTTCACAAACCATCTTCGCTGCTCTTCAATTCCGGCTATGCGGCTAACCTCGGTATTCTCGGCGCTCTCTGTCGGGAAAAAGATCTCGTGCTCTATGACCGCATCGTTCACGCCTCTATTCAAGATGCCCTGGTGTTTGCTAGCGCTAACGGCGCAACCTGTCTGCCCTTCAGGCACAACGATGCCGATTCGCTCGAAAGTCTGCTGCTCGAGCACCGCGACCATCATCGCGGTTGCCTCGTGGTCACCGAAGGCATCTTTTCGATGGACGGGCATATCGCCAATCTAGAGAAGATGGTGCCCCTCGTCAAAAAGCATCATGCGCGGCTGTTTCTCGATGTAGCGCATGATTTTGGCGTCATCGGCGAAAATGGGCTAGGCGCGGCGGAAATGTATGGTGTCTTAAAAGACGTCGATATCATCATGGGGACCTTTTCTAAGATCGCCGGTGCCATCGGTGGTTTTGTGGTCAGTTCGGAAGAGGTGGTCGAATACTTGCGTGTGATGTCGCGACCCCATATCTTTACGGTCTCGATTCCACCGTCGACGGCTGCCGCTGTGAACAAAGCCCTGTCTCTTTTCTGGGAAGACAAAAGCTATCTTCTGAAGCTCAAGCAAAACATCCGCTATTTCGTGCGGGGGCTTCGCAGTCTCGGACTGCCCATCGATGCCGATCACCAAAGCACGATCTGTCCTGTGATCATCGGGGACGAAGCTAAGCTCGACATCATGACCAAGATTCTCTACGATCACGGCGTATCGCCGACTCCTGTCGTCTATCCCGTCGTCAGTCGGGATCGGTGCCGCTTCCGCTTTACCGTCACCGCGCTCCATGATCAGAGTGATTTGGACTATGCCTTAGTCGTCCTAAGGATGGCCCTACTCGAGGTTGGTTTGATCAAGAGTTTGAAGGGAACCAGTCAAAGCGCTTGAATGGGCTTGGTCTAAGCAACCACTTTTTAGCGCGTAGAGGGACCATTTCTGAAACTGGGCGTTTTACGGCCGGTGAGGAAATAGGTCTCGATCATGCCTTTCCCCCTTTCAATCCATCCCAAAACGCGCGGGTTTACTTATCATGAAGCGGCTGCGGGGGTGAAACTATAAGTCAAGCTTTCCGCGGTATTACGCAAGACCCGGGACGTCGATCCATCGGTCTCTTTTTTTAGGATTAAAAAATCGATGCCGGCCGAAAGAACCTTAAAAGCTAGGAGACCGCGATAGACGGTTTGACCGACCTGGATGTCTTTGACCCAGTATTTGGACTGATCGATGCTGTCGCGGGGAGGCTGGCGTTCCATCTTCAAACTCTCTCAAATGTATGGGAATGGGAAAGTCCCAATTTTCTTTAGATTTACCATAGGCTTTAAGGGGAGGTCTACCTGAAGCGTTCAGGCCGCTGTGCGTTTGGGGATGAGCTTACTGAGCTTTTGCTCGCGCCGCTTGTAGGTCTCGAGCAGCTTCCATTCGACAGCAGGAATATCTTTGAGCACGACGTGGGGAATCAGAAAGCCGGCACTGGGTTCTAGCGCTTTGATGTGTAGTCCGAGAGGGCGGTGATCGTTCATGACGTTGTCTTCATAGCAAAAGCTTCCTGGACGCATGTCTTCCTTAAACGAATCTTTGAAAAGCTCCAGATGCCCCGATTCAAGTACGAAGACGAAACTACCGGTAAAGCTCTCGATGATCTGCTGATTCTTAATGTGAATTTCATGTACGGACTTAGCAATCTTACTCAGCAAAGGGGACCATTTGATGGGCTGAAAGAGCTCGCTATTCTGCAGCAGGCGACGGCGCGCAATGTTCTGCGAAAAGCTGTCAGCGAGATGATAGCGATCGAGAAAAGCGGTAAAGATCCGTCGTGGAATACGCAGGACCTCGACGAAACTCTTGGCAAAGAGATCTTGGAGCGAGCAGTCGGGGTCATCGCCCAGCAAATAGCCCGCTACGTATTCGAGGCCGCGATGATCGAGACCCTTCGCATCGGCTATGATGCCACTGAGGACTAAAAACACGTCATGCGCATGATGCGGACTTTGACAGAGCTTCTGGTGCGGTTCGATGGGCAGGATGGGTTGGTTAAGAAGCTCATAAAAGGAACCAAAAGGCACCGTTGGAAAGTAATGATGGAGAGACCTCGCCGCAACCTCGTGCCGCGGATCGAAGTGAGAGGCGACGAGGTGATCAACCTGCCCGAAACTAGCGGCACGGCCTATGGCCAGCTGCTCAGGTCCCAGCGGTGCAGCGGTATGGGCTAATATGATCTTGCCCGAGCGATCACCGCTGAAGTCTTCGGCCTGTCCGTGTATCATGCCGCCCCCGATATCAATCTTCTTGATGTCGGCCGGCAGCAGATAATGCTCTTTCACCCTCTGAAAGGCCTCTGGTGATAGACCAGGCTTATTGGGATCGGGCTCTATCATTTTTTGAAGCGTCGCAAAGGAGGCGATATCCGCTAAGTGATGATAGCTCCGGTAGCCTTCCTCGGTAATGACCCGAAAGGCAAAGACGTTGGTTTCGACTGGATGGGGTGAAAAGCTCGGAAAGACTTCAAGACCATCGATGTTATTCCAGGTTTCGGGGACCAGATCGACAGTATTGAAAAAGCGTTCCAAGACAGGGAATTTGAGGTTAAGGAGCGCCTGAAGCTTTTTGTTGACAGAGTGCCGGACCGGGGGCGTCGTGTAGTATTCGAGCTTTCTATCGCCGAGCATCAGTTCGGTAATGCCAGCAAAATGATCATCATGGGCATGGGTTTGAAAAATCCCTCGCACGGAATTCAAGCTCAGGCCGAGGGCGCGTAAAGTGTGGTTGATATGCGGGCCGGCATCGATCAGGTAGACATCGGGTCCATGACAGAGGATGCTGGCCATCGAGGGGCGGTGGATGTCCCAACCATCACCTTCTCCGCTATGAATCACACTGAAAAATTGCGGTGCGAAACGCTGAAAATTGAGTTTGTAGGTGGGAATATAGCTCTCGTCGGCTGCTAGATTGAGATCAACGATCGTGCTCTCGTCGCCACAGGTGATTTCAAAGCGATTGAGTTCGAGACGCTGGATGAAAACGCCGCCTTTGATTTCCACCTTCCGTCGATCGAGAACGCGGGTATCGAACATCTTGTCAGCTGCTTTGATCTGGCCGAAGGCAAAGCGCAGCTTGAGCCGCATGAATTCCTTAGCTTGCTGGGGTGTCTGCCCCGCTTCTATCAGCTCCGCTTCCGATATAAGGCCGTAGTTACCGCGAAACACATAGTCGAGTTGCGCTTTGATCTGTTCCGCGTGCCCTATCATAATAGGCTTATCCTGGGAAAATCCGGGATGCTGAGGAATCAACATTCCTTGGCGATAGAACATCTGCAGGACGGAAAACTCACCGAGGTTTGCGAAGAGTCCGTTTTGAATACTGAGATCCGAGAGGAGGAGGGCATTAGGTCCGGTTTCTTGGAGGAATCCTTGATTGATCTGACTGCTGATCGCTCCGAATTTGATGAGATGCTTGACGCTATCAGCGGGGCAACCACATTGCAAAAAGACGCCGCGACTGGGAATTGATATCCAGTAGAGTCCCGGGGCAACTTTTTTGCTTTCCATCAAGGGCATGCAATACTTCTCCTCGTATAATTATCGGTGCGCTCGTTGGTAAGTTGAGAAAAGGCTTTTTGGCTAGTCATAAGCATATGATATTAATGATAATTTTGGTTCATGCCCGAGGGGGCCTCGGGCTGGCTTAACCCATTCAGACGAGCATAAAAAGTGTTTTCTATTCGAAAAATTCGCTATACTGCACAGACGTGATCACCCAAGAAGGAGTCTCTATGATAGGGAGGAGAGCTGCGCAAGCAGCCTTGTTCGTTTTGTGCCTATGTCCGCAAATGGGTCTAGCCCAGGATGAAGGCGAAGCTGCATCGGCGGAACCTGCCGCTGAAGAAGCCAAGCCCTCCACCATCAAGTCGGATGCTGCTGAGTTGAAGGCTAAGGCGGAGGCCTTTCAAGACAAGGCCCACGGAGTCCTCGGCGATTTTCGAGTCGGGCCTCACGTTGCGGTCGGCATTCCGCACCCCATGACGGTCGGTCTCGATGTGGTGTACGCTGACCTCGTCAGCTTATCTTTTGGTTCGGGCCGCTTCGGTCACAAGTTCGACACGACCGAAATCGAACTGACCAATTGGGATTTGACCGCGCGCTGGTATGTCTTTCGCGGGAGCTTTTACCTTGGCGCCGCCTACGGCCATCAGACGATCATTGGTAAGGGCACCAAGGATGTGACCTTCGATTACAACGGTGTCGAACTCACCGTCCCTTCGACCATCCGTCTCGAGATTGAATCCAACTACCTCACGCCGCAGCTCGGATGGTTCGCTCGCTGGGATTGGGGTCTGACTCTCGGCTTCGAACTCGGTCTCCAGATGCCAAGCGGCGCCAAATCTGAGCTTCAGACCTCATTCTCTAACGTCTCGACGGCGGCAGAGGAAACCGTGCGAAACTCGGCTGATTACAAGAAGAACAAAAAAGATGTTGAAGACCTCGGCAAGACGCTCGGCGAAAAACCGATTCCCTATATTACACTGCTGAAAGTCGGCTTTTTGTTCTAAACCATTGAAAGGAATATCTTAGAATGAAATATTTTGTTTCGGCTCTCAGCCTAAGCCTGCTTCTCGTCTCGGGATGCGGCAGCACGATCGAAGACCTGAAATCAGAAAGTCAACAGAGTACAGTGCCAACCACCGAAGCTGATGGTGTCGTCACCGCGACGGTGACGGCCAGCAAAGATGCAAAAGTCGTGGCAAGCCGCAGTGGAAACGTGGCGGATTCCTCGATCGAGATCAGTGCAGGCACGCTGGTGATCACCACTGATTCGGTAGATTTGGCCATGGGTGAGGCGACGGATCGAACAGCTGACCTCGCCCCGTCCCTGGGTTTTACAGCTCAGACCGTGGTTGACGGAACGACGAGTCTCTTTGTGGGCAGTGCAGCGGGGGCGAGCATCGCGACCCTGCAGCCGATGACGCTCAATCTGCCGCTTCCTATCAAAGCAGACAGTCTGAAGTTAGCCGGTGGGGGCCAACTCGCGCTCATCTATCTCATCTATACGTCGAGTGGCTACAAAGCCGGTATCAAGCCTCTTGAGTCGGCCGATTTGAAGGGCGTTTTCGTCAATACGAAAGTCGATGGTCTTGGCTTTTATCGGGTGATCTATTTGCCTGTGAAAGTGCCAGCAAAAGAAGTCGAAGTCACGCTCACGCCTAGTCTCAAGACGGTGAGTCAGAAGTAGAAAAAAGAGCTTGCTCGCTTCGTGAGGGGTGAGCAAGCTTTTACTTCTACCCTATAGGCCTCTCACTTCTTCTCGCCCGATATCAGCTTCTAAAAATAAAGCCCACAGAGATTATCGCGGCACAAATGAAATCTCGACTGTCAAGGAGAGGTCCGTGTGAGAGCAATCGCTGGCGTCGTTGTCACCGAGAGCCACGAGATCCATCGCCGCTGACTTTTTGCCTTCGAGCACAGCTGAGATCGGCGCGATTTCTTCGTTAGTTAATTTAATGGAGACTGGGCCCTTTTTATCGTGGGGTGGCAGAACGCAATCGGCGGCTTTGCCGATGCAATAGCGTCCGGCTTCGAAATCCTTGATCGGTTTGCCCACCACCTTTGTGAAATCCCAAAGAAAAACCTCATTTTCCTTGGCTAGATAATCAGTCAAGAGGCCATTGGTGAGAAACACGACGTGGTCGCTCAGCGATAGAACTAGAAAATCATCGTACTGCATGTGAGTCTTAGCTTCGGAGGAGATAGCCAACCCACAGACGACGCCTTCGGGCAAATTCAGGGTGGCGGGCGAAATCTCGCGCGCCTGCACATATTTGTCGCGCGGAGCGAGGTTGGGAGCTGTGTCGAAGCTACAAGATTTGCGTTTGGGATAAGCAAGCGTCTGGCTCATGCGCTGAACTTTGTCGCTCATCGTCTTGCACAGGTCTTTGATTTTTGTCACATCATCAGGCGAAGGAGCCGTAGGTGCTTGATCGGTAGGGGCGGCTGTACTATCGCCCTCGCCGCCGCTCTGTCCACCGATGCTATCGCCTTCACCTACGGTTTTGATTCCACCATCCTCTGCGGCCGCTGCATCGGCATCGGCTTCAGTCGCTGCGCCCTGGCTCGATGCATAGCTCTTGAAGCTCGCTCCCGAGCAGGAACATAGGCTCCAAAAGAAAACCAGACGTATGAAATGACTTCGCATGATAGCACCTCTTTAAGCCCCCCCGGGCTACCACATTGTTCGTCATATTCATGTAAATTATTGAGTGAGGAGGAATTACCCTGAAAGCTTGGGATGATGAAGCGATATTTACCAAGCGAAAGAGCAAGTGATTTTTAAAAAATGGCGCCTTCGCGAGGGGACCGGCTCTGCTTATTCGAGAGTCAGGCGAACTTTGATTTCCGTCCAACCCGCCAGAGCTCGTCCGAGAGGATCGCGGCGGGGGGTGAAGCGAGCTTTTCGCACTGACTCGAGAACGCGGGCGTCCATACCATACCCGATCTTGGACCGCAGTTCTGCATCGCCGACGTGGCCATTGGTATCAACATAGACTTCGATGACATAGAGACCTTCGAGTCCGGCGTCTTCTGCCTCGGCTGTATAAGGTGGCGACACAAAAGTCGAACTGATCAAGGCAGCATCGGCACTCAAATCTTTGGCCAAACCCTTGACCTGTTCGGGCGTCAGGCGTTTTCCCTCGTCGGGAGCATCGGTGGTATTGCCGAGCGGGACAGCAAAGCTCGACTTTCCCTCGGGACTGACCGAATCGGGGCTGAGGCCGAGCACGGGGGGCGGGGGAACCGCCGGTGCAGCGGCCTTGGTCGTCGGACGCGGTGCACTCTTTTTAAGCTCGCGCGGCGAGGGAAGGGGCGGCGGCGGTGTGGGCGCGGGTGGTTCTGCCGCTTTGGGCTTTTCGCTGACCTGAACCCGCACCTTCTCGCTCATGACGGGACGCGCACGCGGCGGCACCGTCTGCAGCACCTGCAGAGATATGAAGTGCAAGGCAAACGACACGCCAACGAAGGCGAGAAAACGAGAAACGCTAGTCTCTTGGAGGTGGTCCATGTTCTTCTCTTGATCACAAGCCTGGTCGCACGATAGTCTACACTTCGCTGGAGATTATAGCCGATTGCAAAGACAAGGTCTTGTAGCTTTCGAAGCCTGACGCCGGTAAGTGAGGTTGAAATGACCCGTAATGTAGCAAAGTTTTTCTTCCTGGCTGCACTCTTGAGCTTGAATGGAGCCCAGCTGTATGCGGAAGACGCAGCTGCAGTCGAAGCGCAAGCGGGAACCTTGGAAATACTTGTCGCCGCAAAAGGCAGCGGACGAGCTCTGCGCCGCGCTGAAGTCAAGTTGGGCACCGAAGTTCTGACGACAGATCCGACAGGACGTGTGCGTCTGTCGTTGCCTGATCGTGAAGGGGATTTGCAAGTCAGTCGTCAGGGGTACGAGAGCACCTTCGTGAGTTTCTCCAGTCTCCGTGGGAAAAGTAAACAAACGATTTATCTCGAACCCGGCAAGCCTGATGACAGTGAGGTGGTCATCGTCGGGGCTCGCCGCGCAGAAGTGTCTCGTAAGACTGTGACCGTGCGAGAAACGGCGCGGATCGCCCCTGGGGGAGATGCCGCGCAGGTGACGCAACTTCTGCCCGGCGTTCAGAATAATCCGGGGCGGACCGAAGTGGTGATCCGCGGTTCAGGCCCGAACGATAGCCGCTATTTCGTTGATGATATTGCCGTACAGAATTTGTTTCATGATGTCGCGAACCTCAGCATCATTCCGTCCCGTCAGCTCTCGTCGGTGGAATTCAACTCCGGGGGTTTTGGAGTCCAGTACGGAGATGCGACAGGCGGTGTCATCGTCTTGCGTTCGAGCGATGAGATTCCGACGGAGAAGCACAGCGAATTTGTGGTGAATGTGCCTTTCTATCTCGGGCTTTTCTACGAACAACCCATCGATGAGCAGAGTGCCGTTGCCGTTTCAGTCCGACGCAGCATTCTCGAAGCCATCCTGCCCAAGGTTTTACCCAAAGATCTCGATGCCACAGTCGTTCCCTCTTTCTACGACGTATACGCGCGTTACCTCCATAAAACGGAGAACACGACTTACAAGTTGACCGCGATCGCCACGCAGGATGGCTTGAGTCTTCTCGTTCCCTTCGATGGGGCCGAGCGGGCCGATGGCAAGGCCAATATTGAATTTCGCAACAGCTTTCAGGTTCTCGCTCTCGAGCGCGATCACAATCTTGGCGATGGTTGGCGCTATCGAACGACTCCGCAGATCCGCAATGCCCGCGTGAAAGCCAATTTTATTTCCAACGATCTCTATATCAATACCAAGTCCTTCTCAATGCCAACCGAGTTCAGTAAGAGGCTGGAGAAGGGACGCTTCATCTATCTAGGATTGAGCCCCGAATTCAGTCAGACGCGGGTGGATGCCGAAGCTCCTGCTCCTGTTTCTGATGATCCCTTCTACGATCCCGAAGATGCGCCCAAGCTCAGCGTAAGCCGCTCGTTTCGCATCGATCAGTATGCGGCGTGGAGCGCCATCGATCTGGGTTATGAGGCATGGACGGTGACGCCAGGTCTCCGCACGGCGACCAATCAGCAGATCGGCGAGACGGCGATCGATCCGCGCCTGCAGATGCGCTATGCCCTGAATAAGGACAATAATCTCAAGGCGGCCTACGGCCAATATTCGATTTCGCCTGAACCGCAAGAGGCCAGTGCTGAGTTTGGTAACCCAGATCTGGGCTATGAAAAATCGATCCATACGGTTCTCGGGATCGAGACACGTTGGGATGATCGCTGGGAAACTGAATTTCAAACTTTCTTCAAGAAGACCTACCGATTGATCGTCTCGGGAGGAGACCGGAATTATACCGATACCGGAACGCGTCGAACCTATGGCTTTGAAGCGTTTGTTCGCAGAAATCTCACGGAGAAATGGTTGGGATGGCTGTCCTATACCTATTCCGTTTCGCGCGAACGCAAAAACGACGCCAGTCCCTGGTACACCAGTAGCTATGATCAGACGCACATCTTGAATCTGGCCGGCTCCTATCGGCTCTCGGCTTTTTGGGACGTGGGCTCGCGCTTTAAATTCAACACGGGCAACCCTTATACTCCGGTGACAGGGGCCGTCTATAACAGCAACCTGGACAAGTATCAGCCGAGCTACCTCAAGGATGAGCCCTATACCGAGCGCCTCCCGGATTATCACTCACTCGATGTGTTCGCCACCTACGACTCGCTCTACAATGAGTTTAAGTTGAAGTATCAATTTGGCATTCAATACCTGGCTTTCACCAAGCGCATCGACAGTATTCAATATAATTTCGATTATACGGAGAAGGAGTCTGTGGCGAATCTGCCGCCTATTCCTTACTTTCAACTCAGCGGTGAATTTTAATCGAGGCTGTTTCTACCGAAGGAGGTTTCTCATGTTGAGCTCTCGCCTGTCCCCGGTGCTTCGGCTCACTGATGATGAGTCAAGGCGCCTTCGAGGGCCGCGCACGGAGTTGGCTCCGGCCAATGAGTACGCGGATCGAAGAAAGGTAACGCAGGATCATCACCCGTGGGACGGAGCACTAGGCACTCGACCTTTGGTCTTCGCGCTCTTTACCCTATTGAGTCTCGGTCATATTTCGTGTTCCGATATGAAGTCACGGCCAGAAAAAGCGGACAAGCTGAAACCCATCTTGGTTGAGGTCAATACGCCGACCGCTGCAGAACCCACCTATCAATCGCCGGTGTGGGGGGATAAGGTTCGTCTTGATTTTCATTTCATCGCTCCGACCGATCTCCCAGAAATCTCGGCGCAATCGAATGCCCCGACCGCCGGGGGAGGGGGCACGGAGGGCGAGGGGGAAGACGAAGCAACCAGCGTCCCGGAGAGTCCTTATGCCAATCTACCGATCGTGCTACCCGTTCCGAATCTGGTTTTGATCGGTAGTCCCATCGTCGATAAAACCTATCCGGGCCTGCAGCATATCATCGTACGTGCTGAGGTGCAGCTGCCGACCACCGAGGTGCTCCTCCGCTATGTGCCTGCTGCAGCGAGTCGCGATTTTGTGCGGTTTCGCTACAGCATGAGCATCTCTGATGGAACGCGCACGATTCCTGTCGAGGGTGATTTTCCTGCCTATCGCGACAGGACGGTGACGGGGGCGGATTGGAATCTTTTGGCCTCGGGGATCGTGGCGCCTGTGAGTGGGGCTGACACGGGATTGACTGTCGATATCAAAAGTGAAATCGTGAATCCGCAGGACGAAGCGATCAAGATCGCCTGGTTTGCCAGTGACGGCGAGATCAAGAATCGTCGCGCCAGCGATACGGAATGGAAACTGCCGGGGGCGGGGCAATACACCCTTGTCTTTACGGTGCGCGGCAAAAAATCAAGATCGGGGACGCTCGGATTTCGCACGATCAATGCACCCTAGTTCTAGAGAGAAAGGGGGAATCGTTGCTGCCTTATCTCGTGTTCTTTGATGGCGTCTGCTCGCTGTGTAACGGAGCTGTCGATTGGCTCCTCATCCACGATAGAAAAGCCATTTTTCACTTTGCCTCGCTGCAAGGAGAGACGGCCGCATCGCTCCTCCCTCTCGAGCGCCGCACACAACTCGATACGATCGTTCTGCGCGAGCCCGCCGGTCAACTGTGGGTGAAGAGTGAAGCTGTCTTGCGCATCGCCGCGCAGCTGCCCTATCCCTGGCGTCTATTCGCTTGGTTTCGAGGGGTGCCTCGGTCCTGGCGCGATTGCATCTACGATGCTCTCGCCCATCGTCGCTACCAGATCTTTGGGCGGCGCAGCAGCTGTCGCATTCTCGCGCCGCATGAAGAGCCAAGATTCCGCCCATAAAAAAAGGCGAGGGCCACTAGACCCTCTCCTTCTGCTGATCGATGCCTCTTCCCAAGATCTCAGCGGGGAACGCTGATTTCGGTCCGTCCATAAAAATAGGGCTGCAGCGCCTTCGGAATGCGCACACTGCCATCCGCCTGCTGATGATTTTCCAGCAGAGGGATCAGCACCCGGGGCGTGGCGATCGCGGTGTTGTTCAGGGTATAGCAAAAGAGGTTTTGACCGCTCTTGTCCTTGTAGCGCAGCTTGAGGCGACGCGCCTGGAAGTCATGAAAGGTCGAACAGCTGTGAGTTTCGCCGTAAGCTTTGCGCGAAGGCATCCAGGTTTCGATGTCATGCTTTCTGACTTGGCCCTGTCCGAGATCGCCGGTGCAGACGTAGACGACGCGATAGGGTAATTCCAGCGCCTGCAAGATTTCTTCGGCATTGTTGAGCAATTCGTTGTGCAGAGCATCCGAGTCCGCGGGGTCGCCGCGACTGATGACGACCTGCTCAATTTTTTGAAACTGATGGACGCGATAGAGGCCGGCCGTATCTTTTCCGTAGGTGCCAGCTTCCCGCCGGAAGCAGTTGCTCTGCGCCATGTATCGCAGGGGGAGCTGCTCTTCCTTCAGAATTTCGCCGGCATGATAGGAGGTCAAGGATACTTCGGCCGTCCCGACTAGGACCAACTGATCACGTTCGACGAGATAGGCCTGCTCACGACCGGCTGGAAAATAGCCGGTACCTTCCATCGCTTCTTCTTTGACGAGGACGGGAATACCGAGCTGCGTATAGCCTTTGCGGGTCAGGTGATCGATGGTAAAGCGCAGCACCGCTTGCTCGAGCTGCGCTCCGAGACCTTTGAGAACATACGAGCGACTACCCGCCAGCTTCACGCCCCTTTCGACATCGACCAGGTCGAGCTGCGTGCCGAGAGCCATATGATCTTTGATCGGAAAACTAAAGCTCGGAACTTCGCCCCAGCGTTTGACTTCGACGTTTTCCGTATCGTCGCGACCGACCGGAACATCGGCCCGCGCTGGCGCAGGAACCAGCACCATGAGCTTATGGAACTCTTCATTCAAGCGCCGCACATCGACTTCGAGCGTTTCAAGGCGAGGTTTGAGGTCGCTGACTTGCGCCTTTAATCCATCGCGATCGGCCGGAGCCGCCTGGGCAATTTGTTTGGACAGGCGATTGCGGTCGGCCTGCAATTGTTCCATTTCCAGCTGCTTTTTACGTAGTTCTTCATCCACGCTGAGCAGCAGCGCGAGATCGACATTCATGCGCTTGTCACGAATGGCTTGAGCAACGAGGGTCTGATTGTCACGGATGAATTTGATGTCGAGCATGGTGATTCCTGCAGGCTACGGGGACTCCAAAAAGAGCAATATACAGAAGAGGCCGAGGCCTGGCCAGATCTTGCTCACGGGAAGTGGGGCGCCTTGAAAAAGGCTGAAGGTGAGAAAAGGTCGCAAAAGACCTAGACCTTGGGTCACCTTTGCTTTAAGAAAAGAGCTCAAACCGTGTCACTTGCGCCGGGAACTGCTGCTTATGTCGCATCTTAAGATATTTGAATCGCTGGGATTGCCGTCCTCGCCCGTGTTTTTAGCTCCTTTAGCGGGAGTTTCAGACCATCCCTACCGTCGCGTCTGCAGCCGTGTTGGTGCTGATCTGACTTATGTAGAAATGATTTCGGCTACCGCTTTGCTCTACGAGAGCCAAAGAACCTACGACATGCTGGCTCGTCACGCCAGTGAGGCGTGCTTAGGCGTGCAGATCACCGGTCCCGATGCGGATCAGGTGGGACGGGCCGTCGCGATTCTCAACGCGATGCCCTTCGATACGATCGATATCAATATGGGCTGTCCGGTAAAAAAAGTGGTCAAAACCGGT
>CANJJY010000008.1 GCA_947474445.1 Oligoflexaceae bacterium | reverse complement strand
TCAGCCTTCGCAACCGCCAGCCGGAGCCAGTCCATATCATCAAAAATCTTTTCGGCTTCAGCATTCGGCATGAATTCTTCTGCCTTTTCCGATTGATGAATATCGATCAGCGCAGCGAAAAGTTTGGCCCTCAAATCTTCGGTGACTTTCGGGAAGAGAAACGAACGGGTCTTCTCAAAAAATTGAACCGCACCGTAGGCATCTCCTCCCTTGAAATACCCATCGATATGTCTCGCTTGGACCTCCCGAACGGGCGGCACCAATTGCTGGAGCAAGGGCGAGGAAGGGTAACGGCTCGCAAAGGTCCGGACGCGCTCGACCATCTCGCGCGTTCGCTCGTGCTGCGCATAGGAAGCCATTTCGCAGGTCCAAGCCATCTCCTGAGCCGGTGCCGGAATAATGTCGACCTGCTCTTTGAGTTCGGCGAGCAGCTTTCGCGCGTGCTCGATGTTGTTTCCATCATAGTAGGGGAGTTCGAGACAAGCCAAACGAAGCTTGGCGCTGATCGCCGTCTGATGCCCACGGAATTCACGATCGTGTTGAAAATAAGCCAACTTCGCTTTTTCATATTGATGGAGAGCAAGATAGCTGTCGGCAATGCGGATCGAGGCAAGAGCTTGCATATTGAGGTCAAGTTCATCCTGTGCCAGGGGCATCACTCCTAAATCGGGATCTTCGTGATGGCTCGGCATGGCCGCTGCATGCTGAGCATACTGCATAGTCTTGATCGCTTCTTCAAAACGCCCCATCCAAAACAATGATTCACCGCGCAGCACATATTGGGAGGGTCGAATGGCTTTCAGCTCGCGATCGATTTTGCTGGCGACTGCGTAGACTTCCTCGGCCAATTCAAAATTATTGAGATCAAAATAGACGTCTGCAATTCGGGCAAAAATAGTCGCAGCAGAATCAAGACCTTCGTCTTGGCGCAAAGTCAGATCAAGTTCACGGACAGCCTCGAGATAGTCACGGTTACGAATATAGGTTTCTGCCAGCATACGCCTCAAATCACGCCTATACTCGCTACGGCCGGTTTTGCGCAGAAAATCGAGTCCCAGGTTTGTCGCACCAACCACGCCTGCCCAGCGTTCATAGTTGTAATAAATAACTGCTTGATTGTAATAGGAGCGAGGCGCCACCCTATCGAGCAGAGGATCGTACAAATCCTTCTTGCGGTCAAAAGCCCAAGAAGTGAACGTGCTGGCATTGACCAGACTCTGCCGGACGTCCTCTCGCTTGAAATCGTATTTTGCTTGCTTCAATAGATCGATGCCCAAATAGAGAAAGGACTGGGCTATAAAATAGTCGGCACGGCGATGATAGTCATATTCTTTGCCAAACCGGGACCGACCACTCAACCATGTCCGCCGCGCTTCATCGATCTGTCCTTCGAGAAACAGGACGCGCCCGCGGTTGAGATGCTGAATAGGTCGCCCTTGCCCTTCGGTGGTCGGCATGTCAAGGACGAGTTGAGGACTATGGATGTCCTCGATGATATCAAAAGTGAAAGTGGTCTTTGGCAGAGTGAAAGGGAAGCGCCAGAAGATTTCTTTAGAATTTGCCCTGGTTTCTTCTTTTGTCTCAAAATCGCCGATAAACATAAAGCCTTTGACCAGCTCCTCAGCGGTCGCATGGACAAGGGGATCGCGTACTTCGCTGACGACCGCCGCCTGAGGCGTTTCCTTGCCGAAGGCGAAAGGAGTCTCGAAGAGACCGATTACAAAGTATAAAATTAGCCTAATTCGCACGACACCAAACCTCTGGCCACGCAAGTTTAGGGGGCCAGATGATTTCTTCGGCAGAAAGTCAAAAAATTAAAGGGAATTGGTCACCGGATTCTGAGATCGCCGCAAAAGTTCGACTTGATAGGCTTTTACTGCTTCAGAGAAATCCTCCAAACTCTCGCGAACTATCAAGGATTCTCCATTGGTAAAGAAGACGAGGGTGTCGGGAACAGCTTCGAGGTACTTGACCGTTTCAAGATTGACGAGAATCTTTTGATTATCAAGCTTGGTCAGAAGGATCATTGGGATGCGCCTTGTGGTTGGCAGTCTCCGGCACTTCATGGTACTTTCGGGACCATTTATAAGTCAACCTTTGCCCAACGAGGTCCTCCTATGCAAATCGAAACTGTTCAAGCCCGCGCCAAAGATGCCAGCACGAAATACGATCGCGTGTGGAGGTTTCTTTGACGTTCCAGTGAAGGAAGCTCAGCTCCAAGATATCGAAGCCGAAATTGACGCTCGCCCTGACTTTTGGTCCAATCCCCAGCTCTCGGCCCCCATTTTAAAAAAGAAGCGCGCCCTCGAGTTGGCCGTCAATAGAGCGCATCAGCTGACGGCCACTCGTGACGATCTCAATGCCGCTATCGAGCTCGCAGCCGAAGGGGGCGATGAATATGTCGCCGAAGCCATTCAATTGCTCGAACATTTCGAGTCGGAGTTGAAGACCTTAGAAGTCCAGAGTCTCTTGGGCGGTGAGCTCGACGTCAATGATGGGCTTCTGACGATCAACGCTGGCGCAGGTGGGACCGAGTCGTGTGACTGGGCATCTATGCTGTTTCGGATGTATCTGCGCTTTGCGGAGCGCAAGGGATGGCAAGTTGAAATCCATGACGTGCAAGATGGCGACGAAGCCGGCTTAAAAAGCGCTACGATCGAGATCAAAGGTACCTTCGCGTTTGGTCTATTAAAGGCCGAGACCGGTGTTCACCGCCTGGTCCGCATAAGTCCCTTTGATTCAAATGCGCGGCGACACACTTCCTTCGTATCAGTGTTTGTGTCACCTATCGTCGATGATGAAATCGAGATTGAGCTCAACGAATCAGATATAAAAGTCGACACCTATCGCGCCTCCGGGGCCGGCGGTCAGCACGTTAACCGAACAGACTCGGCCGTGCGGATGACGCACATGCCCACCGGCATTGTCGTGGCCAGTCAGATGCACCGATCTCAGCATCAAAACCGCGACCAGTGTTTGAAACTTCTTAAATCTCGCCTCTACGAGCGAGAGATCGAAGAACGGAAGAAAGCTCAGGCTATCGTCGAAGGAAACAAGTCAGACGTGAGTTTTGGAAGCCAAATCCGAAGCTATGTTCTCCACCCCTATAAACTGGTAAAAGACCATAGGACAGACTTTGAAAGCTTTAGTCCCGATGAAGTCCTTGATGGGGCTATCGATCCCTTCATCAATGAGTACCTAGCCCAGTCTCACACTACGACCAACTCGAATCAAAATAACTAAAACCTTCTCTCCCATGCGTTTGGAGCAGTCGTCCCTGCTTCAGATGCCGCTCTGCCTAGCGTTGCTCGCAGAGACCTCGGTGATTCTCTCATAGCCCGCATTTGCCTGTTCAATGCCATTTCCTTAGGGGCGCCTCTCACCTGTTTTTAACCTATCTGCTCTATGCTAAGGGTTCTTCCGCCGGTGGAACTACGTGTCTTTTGCGAAAGGGTGGCCGCATTCTTCTCTATCCATCTTGCCCTGCACGCCAACCCACTTAAAAAAGAAACGCGCCAGCGGCTGACAAGCAACTGACAAAGAGGGTAAGGTCCTTATGTTAGGTAAGGAGTCTCCGAACCTGAACATGTCTTCCTTGAGGTCAATCGTCATACTGCAAGAACAGACTGAGCACTCCCACCCAAGGCGTAGGCATGACTCTAGGGTTCTAAATCATTTTTTGACTTACCCAATTTTCCTCGATATTCTGTTAAAGAGGTTCACATCACGAGTGGAATAACACGAAAATATGGATAGTGGAGACCGAGCCGACAAAACCAATATCGGGAAGCGGGACGATCATCTCGCCCTCAATCGATGTTTTGGTCCCGTCCGGCCTAGGAATCGACTGTCCGTTGCAGCTTTTGTTTTGACAGCAGTGAAATTGTCCACTACCAGCAAGGGGCTAGCATGGATGCGAGCAAGTTAATCAGCGCCATCACGCAGCACGAGTTTCATGACCAGTACAAACAATTGCATTGGTCAGGTTCATTTAAAGAATACCTGAACATGGTGATTGAACAACCGGACGTGGCCCGGACTGCTTTCCAACGCGTTTACGATATGATAGCCAGCTATGGCTATGACACTTACACCGAATACAAGAAAGATATGTTTCATTGGAAGTTCTTCGATGACCCTTTCGACAACGGCCGAGACGCCGTATTTGGGCTCGATATTCATCTGAACAAACTGGTCAACGTATTCAAGGCCGGTGCTCAGAAATACGGACCTGAAAAGCGGGTTATCCTCTTGCACGGTCCGGTCGGTTCGGCAAAGTCGACGATCGCTCGTTTGCTTAAGAAGGGCTTGCAGGCTTATTCAAGAATCCCAGAAGGTTCCCTCTACACTTACGAGTGGATCGACATTGGTGACGTCTTGAGCATGGACAACGAATTTTCCTGTCCCATGCACGAAGAGCCTCTGCATTTGATTCCCGCTGATCGCCGCCGTTCCGTACTCGACATTCTGAATAAGAATCTCGATCGCGCCGAAATGGTCTATATTGAAGGTGATCTTTGCCCGGCTTGCCGTCATATCAACAACAAGCTTCTCGATCATTACCGCGGTGATTGGGAAAAAATGGTCAACAACCACATCAAGGTCAAGCGCCTCATCCTCTCCGAGCAGGACCGGATCGGTATAGGTACCTTCCAACCGAAAGACGAGAAGAACCAGGATTCAACTGAATTGACGGGCGATTTGAACTACCGAAAAATCGCACAATACGGTTCGGATTCTGATCCTCGCGCCTTTAACTTCGACGGTGAATTCAACATCGCCAACCGTGGCATCATCGAATTTGTCGAAGTTTTGAAGCTTGACGTCGCCTTCTTGTATGACTTGCTAACCGCGAGCCAGGAACACAAGATCAAACCTAAAAAGTTTGCCCAGACTGATATCGATGAAGTGATCATAGGTCACACGAACGAGCCAGAATACCGGAAGCTGCAGAGCAATGAATTTATGGAAGCTCTTCGCGACCGTACAGTTAAGATCGATGTTCCCTACATCACGCGATTGAATAAAGAAGTTGAAATCTATAAGAAGGATTTCAACCCCAAAACTGTTCCGCACATCCATATAGCGCCTCATACGCTCGATATGGCTTCGATGTGGGCTGTTTTGACAAGATTGGAAGAGCCCAAGAAGGCCAATCTTACCATCATGCAGAAGCTCAAGTTGTATAATGGCAAATCGATTCCGGGATTTACCGAAGACAACGTCAAAGAGCTGCGCAAGGAAACGACGCGCGAAGGAATGGAGGGGATCAGTCCTCGCTATATCCAGGATAAAATCTCTAATGCTCTCGTCGTCGACAAAGGTATCGGCTGTCTGAACCCCTTCATTCTACTCAACGAAATGGAATCGGGTCTCAAGACTCACTCCTTGATTCGAGATGAAGAGACCAGAAAGCGTTACCGCGAACTGCTTGCCGTCGTTAAGATGGAATATGAAGACATCGTCAAGCACGAGGTTCAGCGAGCGATATCGGCTGATGAAAGTGCGATTGAGAAGCTCTGCGGCAACTACATCGACAACGTCAAGGCCTATACTCAAAAGGAAAAAGTCAAAAATCCTTACACAGGTGAATCCGAAGAGCCTGATGAGCGCTTGATGCGATCGATCGAAGAAAAAATCGACATCCCTGAATCGCGCAAGGACGATTTCCGGCGCGAAATCATGAACTACATTGGCGCTCTGGCTCTTGAAGGTCGAGTTTTTGATTTCCGTATGAACGAACGCCTGCACAAGGCGCTCGAGCTCAAGCTTTTCGAAGATCAGAAAGATACGATCAAGTTGACAAGTTTGGTTTCCAACGTCGTCGACAAGGAAGCTCAAGCAAAAATCGACGTGGTTAAGAATCGCCTGATCAAGAACTACGGCTACTGCGAAATCTGTGCGAATGATGCGCTCGGCTTTGTCGCCAGCGTCTTTGCTCGCGGTGATGTCATGAAAAAAGATAAGAAGTAAGAGACCAAAGGGGGCGCTCATGGCGCCCCCCTCGTTGCATCCACAAAGATCCGCCCCAGAGCTACCGGCAGCAGACGTCGTTGCATAAGCCCCAGGACTCTCGGGCTTATGCAAGGCTTCTCAAAGAGGGCACAGCGCACCCAGACCGAGACACTTTGCGAAGGGGACAAGATGGCCATGAAAATGGAATCGGATCTCAACCGGTTCAGAAAAATAGTCCGCGGTAAGATCAAAAAAGAATTGCGCCGCTTCATCAGCAGCGGCGATCTGGTAGGTCGCCAGGGCAATAAACGAATCACCATTCCCCTTCCTCGCATCGATATTCCCCACTTCAGTTTCGGCAATAAGGAAAAGGGCGGAGTCGGTCAGGGCGAAGGTGAGGTCGGCGACTCGATCGGCCAAGGCCAACCTCAGCCGGGCAAAGGTGAAGCGGGCGAGGGCGAAGGTCAGCATTCTCTCGAAGTGGACGTCACCTTAGAAGAGCTGGCTCAGATTCTTGGCGAAGAGCTCGCCCTTCCGCGGATCGAGCCACGCGGCAAAGAGAATATTGAGGATAAGAAGTACAAATATTCAGGGATTCTCAAGCAGGGGCCGGAATCGCTCAGGCATTTCAAGCGTACCTACAAAGAAGCTCTGAAAAGAAGTATCGCCAACGGTGATTATGATGCTGCCAATCCCATCATTATTCCGACGAAAGAGGATAAGCGGTATCGTTCCTATCGGATCACCCACGAGAAAGTCGCCAATGCCGTCATTCTGTATATGATGGACGTTTCAGGTTCGATGGGCGATGAGCAAAAAGAAATTGTTCGACTGACCGCGTTCTGGCTCGATACTTGGCTTAGCACCCAATATAACGGCCTGGAACGGCGTTATATCATCCACGATGCGACGGCGCGGGAAGTTGACTCCGATACATTTTACAAGACTAAGGAATCGGGCGGAACTTTGATCAGCTCCGCCTATAAGCTGGCTTTGAAAATGATCGAGGAAAACTTCAATCCCATGGAATGGAATATCTACCTTTTCCATTTCTCTGACGGTGACAACTGGTCAGGCAACGATACTGCGGATTGTATGCGCATCCTCGAAGCGAGTTTGCTGCCTATCTCCAACATGTTCTGTTACGGCCAAGTTGAGTCGCGCTATGGTTCGGGACAGTTTCTACGGGATCTACATAAGCATTTCGGCGAAGCCAACGAGAGGATCACCACCTGCCAAATCAAGGACCGGGAAGCCATCATGGATGCCTTAAAGGTCTTTCTCGGTAAAGGACGCTAAGCTATGGTTTACAATACTCAGTTGACCCCAGAGCTCCGCGATATCGCAGCTTCTCTCTATACAGCGGCACGGGGGGCTGGCCTCGACTTCTTCGAGACTATCTTTGAACTCGTAGACTATAAGCAGCTGAATGAGATCGCGGCCTATGGAGGCTTTCCAACGCGCTATCCTCACTGGCGCTTTGGTATGGAATACGAGCGCCTCTCGAAGAGCTATACCTACGGCTTGTCTGTCATCTACGAAATGGTGATCAATAACGATCCCACTTATGCCTACCTTCTGCGAGCTAATAACATGGTCTCGCAGAAAACGGTCATTGCTCATGTGTTTGGGCACGGCGATTTTTTCAAAAATAACTATTGGTTCAGTCGCACCAATCGCAAAATGCTCGATCAAATGGCCAATCATGCCTCCGTCATTCGCCGCTACATCGAAGACGTTGGTCACGATGAAGTCGAAGATTTTGTCGACTGCTGCCTATCGCTCGAGAACCTCATCGATATCTACGCGCCTTTCAATCAACCGACGCGGCGTCCGGAGCCGCCAGACGAAGAAGAGTCGTATCGGGCAGATCCGGTCAATAAGCTCCGTTCGAAAAAATACATGGATAGCTACATCAACCCCAAAGACTTTCTCGATTCCCAGCAGCAAAAGCAGGATGAAAAAGTCAAAAAGAAGCACGGCTTCCCTGAAACTCTCGAACGAGATGTTCTGAAGTTCTTGATCGAATACGCTCCACTGAATAACTGGCAGAAGCGCGTCCTCGGCATCGTGCGAGATGAGTCCTATTACTTTGCTCCTCAAGGACAAACCAAGATCCTCAACGAAGGATGGGCCACCTACTGGCACAGCCGCATGATGACGGAAATACACCCGCTGGCTGACTCAGAAATCATCGATTACTGCGACCAGCACTCTGGTGTTGTCGCTGCGGCGCCGGGCCAGCTCAATCCCTACAAGCTTGGCCTCGAGCTCTTGCGTCACATCAAACGACGCTGGGACAAGGGACAATTCGGCATTGATTACGTCAATTGCGACGATCCTAAGACGCGGGCCGATTGGGACAAGCAGACCATGCTGGGCGACAAGAAACTGCTCGAAGTGCGACGCATTCACAATGACATTACTTTCATCGATGGCTACCTAGATGAGGACTTTTGTCACGAGCACAAACTCTTCATATACGATTTCGATCGACGCAATAATCGCTACGTGATCAGCAACCGCAACTTTGCTGAAATTAAGCACCAGATGCTGTCGCAACTTACCAATTTTGGTCAGCCCATCATCTGTGTGAAAGACGGCAATTTCAAAAATCGAAATGAGTTACTTCTCGAGCATCTGCACGAAGGCAACGATCTCAAACATGATTTTACGCTGGAATGCCTCAAAAACCTGTTTAAGGTTTGGCAACGTCCCGTCCATATCGAAACGATCATCGAGGATGTCAAGCGTCGCGTTTCCTTCGACGGTTCCAGCCATAGCGTGGAGAAGATGTAGCGATGCCTTTAGCTTCAGTCTGGATGCTGAGGGGCTGCCTCTGCCTGTCGGCCCTTTTGTTGGGTAGCACCCTGCCAACCAGCGTTTCGGCAGCGGTGATGCCTAGCGACAACAAACTTCCCAGCATCAAGCATGTGGCGGTCATGCCCGTCTATTGGCAAGGCCATTTCCCCGAAGGGCATCCCTTTGCCCAGCTCAAAAAGCATTTGGACGAAGAATTCTCGCCCCTAGCACGCGCTTCTAAACGCTTCTACTTCACAAACGACGTCATCACCTCTGACCTGTGGGCCACCCCAGAGGGCAGGAAAGAGCTCCTCGAAGAATACGAAATCGATGGTGTCCTCAACCTGACCGTCACGGGGCAGAGCGATCTGATGCTGTGGACGGTACGCCTGCTCAGCCCCAACCTAGTCAATTATATCAGTGAGAGCGATCGAGTCCCTTACGCCTGGTTTTTGGCCGCTTCACCGGCGGAAATCGACAAGCGTTTGCAGGATCTGCTCTTTCGAACTCTCAACCGTTATCCCATCGATGTTTTCGTGACCTCGATTCAGGGACGTTATTTGAGTCTCTCGAGCGGTAGCGAACAAAATATCTTCGAAGGGGACGAAGTTAGTTTTTATGACTTCACCCTGAAATCGCTTCATCCTGTCGACTCATCCTGGCTAAGCTTCGATAAAAAACTCCTCGGCAAAGCCAAGGTCATCGAGAGTAAGGCCCAGTCATCGATTGCCGTGATTACCTCTCTCTCCTATGAGAACGCCATACGAACGGGCGATGGTGCCAGCGTTGCCAACATCGCGACCCGCAGAAATTTTCAGGCACCCAAGGCCGAAGACCAGCGATACGTTCCCGTATCTAAAGACAGCGCCCTAGTCGAAGCGGTTGGTGAAACGCCTAAGCCCCTCGGTAGCGCGGCCGAGAAAATGGCTACCCTCCCCACGCCCCCAGCTCCTGCGCGCATAGCCGCGGCATCGCCTGCCGAGCCAACACCCTCCGCCCCTCAAGGTGTATCTCAGCCGACAGTTGAAGAAGGTTTGGCCCGCGGCGTTCCGGACGAGAAGTCGGGAGCGGAGGCGACCGCAGATGACGATCTTTTTCCTATTCATTTTCAAGACGCTCATATTTTCGCCATCACTGAAAACTTCAATTACAGCGGTGCAGGAAAAGTCAGCAGTCGCACGCCTGACCTTTTCATCAACCGTCTCGATGCACGGGTGAATCACCAACTCACCGATGCTTGGGAGGGATGGTATCGTATCGGTGCTCGCTCGGGCGATACATCTAAAGGCGAATACACCGGCTTCAATGCACAGGCCGAAGCCCTCCACCCTCTCGAGGCGATGACGGCGCGCATTCCCAGTCTCAATCGTGTTCTCATCGGCGGTTTGCTTCGACTCGACACCTTGGGTGTCAGTGGAAAAAAAGAGAAGTTTGGAGGGGTCGACGGTCTATTTCTTGGCCCAACTATTCATCTTCAGGGCAGTCGGCATGTGGCTGAGTGGGTGCAAACGATCGACTACGATATTCAGCTCACCTATATCCTATGGGGTCAGGGAACTGCGGGAATATCGGGCAAAAAACGTGATCTCGACAGCGGTTCAACAATGGAGCTGGGAGCGACAGCGTTGATGCGCGGAAAACCGGAAGAAGTTGAATGGGGTGGGTTTTTCAATTTTGACAAGGGCTCGTGGAAACTCTCCAAGGGATCGCTTGATATGGTCAATCTCTCGCTTGGTGTGGTCGCTCATGTCCGGCTCTAAGTCTCCACCGCTCGAAATGCTCTTCTAACCGCGGCGCCTTAATTTCGGATACATAAGTTTCATCGCAGCCCATCCATCGGCCACAGCGATGGATGAAACTGAGCTTAGTCCACACTCCTCGCCTAACTGCCAAATTAAATCACGACTTACGTCGGTCATATTTCCTTTGCGCCAGCAAACCCAGATCATGCCGCTCGGTTTGATCGCTTGCTTGAGCTGAGGGAGCTCCTTTTTGAGCTCCTTGCTGGATTCATAGAAAGTAAAAATGATGTCATGGGCTTTGCCCAGCTGCTGCGAGACGTTCGCTCCCGTAGGGATGGCCGCGCATTGCGATTGGACGTCAGGGGGAACGTGAAGGAAAACAGCATCTTTGCCGTCTTTTACACCTAATTTTTGCAATAAAGCGGCCGAACAAGTTTCCATCCCCTGGCACCTCGATCAAGCTTTCCCTGCTTTCATTCTAGCATATTATGGCAAATCGAAGATCCCTAGTGTGGCATGAGTCTTGATAAGTGACGCCTTAGAGCCGCTGATTCTGTTGGCGATTCCTCTGGCAGTCGTCGCTCTTTGTCTCTGGGGCGAAAAGCGATCCGGAACCCCAGAAGAAGCACAGGCCCCTTCGCAGGCGGCTTAATCACATTCAAAGAGCTTAGGTTGGGCTAGGAAAGGGCTGAGGAGGTCGCGAAGCGGCAGCTAGAAGATGCGAGCGAATCAAAGGTAAGGCCGGCTTCCAGTCGCCGAGATGAGTACCTTCAAACTCAAGCCGAAAAAAAGCTCCCTGACGAAAGGCCAAAACGTTGGGCTTATCCCAACATTCCACGCTGTAGACGCCACCGAGCCGGCCATCCCTCCGAGGTTCGGCGTAGGGTACGTGGAAATGGCCAAATATTCCGTAATCGCCTGCACCGTTTTCCAGCCAACGATCGACCGCACCGAGAATATGATCGTGCTGAATGGTTCGATACTGGTCTGCCGATCGCGAGACTTCCGATCCTGTCGTGGCCAGTCGGTCCATCCAGGGACCTGGTAAGTAACGCGCAATGCCTGTGACGAGCGAAGATTTAACGAGTCTTCTGAAGGCTTTATACCGGCGATGGGAATAGATCATATCTCCATGAGCCATCTGGACTTTGACGCCGCTCTTGAGCGCGATGGTGTAGGTCCCATTTTCGATGACGTCGACCCCCGGCCAAGGCAGATCGATCATTCTAAACTCATGATTACCCTCAATAAAAAGTACCTTCGTTCCGGCGGCAGCCACCCGGCTTAGTGCCTCTCCGATGGCCGCAAACTTCCGCTGAAAAAAGGGATGGGAACCGAGGCAAAAGTCGAAAATATCACCGAGCAAAACTAAGTATTCTGGTGGCTCGGCCGCGATGTCTTCCAGCAAGCGAAGCAGCAGACGCCCACGCATATCTTCCGGACTCTGCAGATGAATATCTGAAACCACGACCAAAGCTGCGTCCCAAGACAAGCTCCCCAAGTGACCTCCCCAAAGTATACGAGACCCAGCCACCATATCGAGTTTCCGAAGTGGGCTCAACTAAGGCCTGCAGGTTCCCGGGAAAGACCTGCCATTTCCGGCGCAAAGGGAGTGAAATCTGCAGTATTCTCTTGCTTAAACCTATGCTTTCTGATTGTTTAGATGAACGATAGGCAAATATATGCCAAATTGGAGGAGAATGCATGTCGCTCGACATTGAGAGTCAGCTAAAAAAAATCGTTGTGAATCAGCTCGGGGTTGAAGAAGCTGCGGTCGTCGGCAAAGCGAAGTTTATCGAAGATCTGGGCGCGGATTCCCTCGATATCGTCGAGCTCGTTATGGCAATGGAAGAAGCATTCAGCATCGACATTCCAGACGAAGAAGCCGAAAGCATTCGCACCGTCGAAGACGCCGTTGGTTATATTAAGAAAGCCAAAGAAGTCTGAGCTAAGATGATAGATTAAATCGCGCGCCTTCCCCGGCACCGCATCCGCATTTTCCTTCTAGCGACGAGGCGTAGGATATGAGCAACCGCATCGGCATTGCGTCGGACCACGGTGGGAAGATTCTCAAAGAGAAGGTGAGCGTTTTCTTGCGTTCGCAGGGCTGGGACGTCAAAGACTTCGGCCCCAGTGTCCAATCTCAAGAATCCGTTGATTATCCGGACTTTGCCGCGATGTTAGGACGTGAAGTTTCGAGCGGTAGCCTCCCTCGCGGTATATTGATCTGCGGGACCGGCATCGGCATGTCGATAGCGGCTAATAAGATTTCTGGTATTCGAGCGACCGTCGTTTGGGATGAATTCACAGCCAAGGTGAGCCGTCAGCACAACGATAGCAATGTGCTATGCCTCGGTGAAAGAGTCCTCAATCATGATCGAGCTATCGACTTTCTAAGTCTATGGCTCGAAATTCCATTTGAAGGCGGTCGCCACCAGAACCGCGTTAATAAAATTTCCCAACTTGAACGTACATAGTCACAGCAGCGGAGCCTCCCTGTCAACTACCCGTCCCTAAAGGGGCAAGCTTGTGAAGAATAGCTCTAAGCAAGCTTCACGTTGACCAGCCCGAGCAAGAGAGGCAACTCTCAAGCTACGTTAGGAGCGAATCAGATAGGTACCCCCGGATGCTTCACCAGTCCTGGGCTCTACGGCAAGTGGTTAAACAGGCATAAGGGGTTTAGACCAGTGCTGCTTGCAAGTAAATTTCGCCTTCTTAAGGACCTTCCTTCGGAAAGGCGGCTCAAAACCGGTCCATAACATCGGCGAGGTGACCTTTACCCGCGCAAGCCGAAGCGGTTTCCCGAAGGGAAATTCGCCAGAAAGCTGAGGAAGCGGAGCACCCTGAGGTAACTCGGGATGTCTCTCACGAGACTGACAGCCGGGAAAGACCGGCACCCTTTGGGGACTATCTCCGACCTGGGAGAAAGATCCCTCCAAATTCCTCCTCGTCCTAAAGGACGAGGTTTCCTCTGGAGGAAGCTTGATGAAACCTTGGTCGCTCTTAGAAAAACACGATCCTGAAATCTATCAGTTGATCGAAAGCGAATTTCGCCGGCAAGAGGAAGGTCTCGAACTAATCGCCTCAGAGAACTTCGCTTCGGCACCTGTCGTGGCAAGCATGGGTAGTATTCTCACCAATAAATATGCCGAGGGTCTGCCCGGTAAACGTTATTATGGTGGCTGTGAGATCGTCGATCAGATTGAGACTCTGGCGATTGAACGGGCCAAGCAGCTATTCGGCGCAAAATTTGTCAACGTACAGCCGCATTCAGGCGCGCAGGCCAATGCCGCTGTTTTCCTCGCTCTCCTGCAGCCCGGCGATCGTATCCTCGGCTTGGATCTGTCGCATGGCGGCCATTTAACTCACGGCTCCAAGGTCAACTTCTCGGGCGCCATCTATGAGTCCCACTTTTACGGACTCGATCCCGAAACAGAGCGCTTGAACTACGATCGCATCGCCGAGCGCGCGCGCGAAGTGAAGCCCAAAATGATCATAGCGGGCGCAAGCGCCTACCCTCGATCGATAGACTTCAAGCTCTTTCGTGAGATCGCAGATTCGGTCGGAGCCTATCTGCTTGTCGACATGGCCCATATCGCAGGCCTCGTCGCGGCAGGCGAGCACGCCAGCCCGATTCCTCATGCTCACGTTGTGACGACCACCACGCATAAAACCTTACGCGGCCCCCGCGGCGGATTGATCCTATGGAACGACGAGAGTCTGGCTATTAATAAGGCCGTATTCCCCGGAACACAGGGCGGCCCGCTTGAGCATATCATCGCGTCTAAGGCCGTCAGTTTTAAAGAAGCGCTCAGTCCAGAATTCAAGGTTTATCAGGGCCAGATCAAAGCTAATGCGAAAGCCTTAGCCGAAGGTCTGGTTGCAGCCGGTTTTAAACTGGTGTCTGGTGGAACGGACAATCATCTCATGTTGCTTGATTTTTCAAAAACCGACGTCAGCGGCAAGCAGATGGAAGATGCGCTGGGCAAAGCCCACATCACGGTCAACAAGAATACGGTCCCGAACGAGACGCGAAGTCCTTTCGTGACGAGCGGCATCAGACTCGGAACGCCTGCCCTGACTAGTCGGGGGATGGGTCCAGAAGAAATGAAGAAGATCGCTGTTTGGATCCGCGACATCTATGAAAAGCATAATGACGCCGCAGCGCTCGCCGTCATTGGTAACGAAGTGAAAAAGTTGAGCAAGCGCTTTCCGCTCTATCCCCAGTGGAGAAGCTGAATTGTGAAATGTCCAAAGTGCGACTACCTCGATACTAAGGTCTTAGAAAGCCGCGTGAGCGTTGATGGCCGCAGCATTCGTAGGCGTCGCGCTTGCTTGAAATGTCCTCATCGATTCACGACCTATGAGAAAGAAGAAGAGCTCATTCTTCAGGTGAAAAAAAAGGATGGGAGCTTTGATGAATTCAGTCGTGAAAAAATCATTCGCGCCATTTCCATGGCCTGTCGCAAACGCCAGATCTCGATGGATCAGATCGAGGCTATTGTATCGACTATAGAAACTCAGCTCCGTGCCGAGGGAGAACGCGTGATCACCAGCAGCAAGATCGGTGATTTGGTGATGAAAAAGCTGCGGCAAACCGATCACGTGGCTTACGTTAGATTTGCCTCCATCTATAAAGACTTCAAAGATCCTGAAGAATTTGTCCGAGAGCTTCGAGGACTAAAGAGTAACCGCGAAAACCCCACATTGAGCTGAGGCAGAGCCATGTTCACAGGACTCATCGAGAAGACGGCTATTCTTTCACGCCTTGAAGACCGATCGGGATACAGGGTCCTCACCTTATCTCTCCCGCATGCGGTGGATTATGCGCAAACTCTCGGCGAAAGCATAGCCGTGAACGGCTGCTGTTTGACCCTGACTTCATTCACCGCTGAAGAGTTACAATTTGAGGTGAGCCATGAATCACTGTCCAAAACCAACTTGGGCCAGCTGCATCTCGGCTCGCAGGTCAATTTAGAAAGAGCTTTAAGGCTTGGTGATCGATTGGGCGGGCACATGGTGTCGGGTCATATCGATGGAACGGCCCTGCTGCACAAGATTGAAAAAAAATCTGGAGGATGGGACGTTTACGTCGACCTTCCGCTTCCCCTCGCAAGATATGTCATAGCTAAGGGTTCTATCGCCCTCGATGGCGTCAGCCTCACTGTCAACGAGCTTAACGACGGCCCTAGTACAAGTTTGATTCGCCTCACTTTGATCCCCACGACCATCGAGCATACGAGCTTCAATCATCTTCACGAAGGGTGGATGCTCAACGTTGAAGTCGACATGATTGGCAAATACATCGAGCGCCTCACACTCCCTCGTTAAGCTAGAGCCCTGAAAGCACGAGTTACGAAAGAAAGAAGTCGAGATTTCTATCGATTAAAATTTTTTGTGACACGCAATGATCGGATCCCTGGTTTAAGACATGCTTTCAAGCAGTTTCGGATGAGGTACGGAGTGGGGAGAAATATCTACGCTAGCAACGAATACGGAGGCTGTTTCTTTAGCTGATAAAGGCTTAAGACCAAGCACCGCAGCGGTCTTCACATCCTCACCCGCGGCCACCCTCAGATTAAATTCCCGATAGAGAGAATGCGCTTCCTGACCAAACATGGGCTCGAGAGCAGAGAGAAAATTCTCGAAATCGCTGCCATTGAAAAACAATTCCTTAAGGCTGCCACCAGCTGGTGCAATCCTCAGCTGAGCAGCTGCAGCATTCTTCCAAAGACATCGGCCAGAGCGATCTGTCTCAAAGCAAGGATACGATATGCGCTCGAGGTTTTCGCGATGACCTTGACTGAGGTCATGTCCCCAATTGCTCAGGATGTGCCGAACTTCTTCGAACATACGAAAACTTCCGTGCTCATAGGCGATCCGGAACACATACAGCTCACCGCCCCCGCGATTGCGGGTCGGCTTATCGATGAGCCAAGGTTTGCGGTCGGTGACGGCAAAGAACGCGCAGAGTTTAATACCAAAGGCTTCGCAGATTCTATTGAGAGTCTCCACCTTCACTTCAACCCGGCCCGTCTCAATGTTTTGATAATGACGGTAGTCGAGCTGAGCCAGCGCTGCGAGCTGGTACTGAGTCAAGCCGAGGCTCTTACGAAGCCATTGAAGCCCCTTGCCTATGTCCGTTCTAAGTCCATCTCGTGCTTCCATGCTTTAGGGCCTGGGATGAGGGGTTAACGACTTTGCAACGATGCGCGGAGGATTCCGTATACAAGCTATAACAAAATCCCCAGGAATAATGTACGTTAGCACCTACCAAGTAAACTTGACGACTACGAATAAAATACATAGAACAATTTTCTTCGTGTTTTCGGTATCATGCCCCGTTTCGCGAGCACGTCAAAATCTGCAATTCAAACCCAAGGCCAAGCGAATCGCCATAGTTACTAGTCTTCCCATATCATAAAATAAGACTAAACGAAATGAATTGATGCCCGCCAAAGTCCCACCATCCAAAATCCCAATCAAACCGATTCCCTGTCGATACAGGACAAGGACAAGAGCACCACGGACTTCGCGATGGACAAAATTAAGCCTTTTTACTAAGCTGCTGCCATTAGTATTGCAATGCTATTTTGTCGCACCTGATCTTTGAAATCCTTGTTTTCTCGCATCTAAGGAAACTCCAGCATGCAAATCGATCAAGACAGACTTGTGGCTCGTGTGCACACGGCTATCGATACCTTCCGAAAAGGTGGGATGGTCATCATGGTCGATGACGAAGACCGAGAAAACGAAGGAGATCTGGTGTTAGCCGCCGAAGGCGTCACCCCACAGCACATCAATTTCATGGCCAAAGAAGCGCGCGGGCTCATCTGTTTGACGCTCGATGCTCAGATGGTCGATCGCCTTAAGCTTCCGATGATGGCTGACACCACCAAGCGCAATCCCTATCAAGGCACGGCCTTCACCGTCAGTATAGAAGCCCGAGAAGGGGTCTCTACTGGGATCTCTGCAGCGGATCGCGCCCACACGATCAAGGTCGCGATCGACCCGCACACGCTGCCCGAGGACATTGTCGTTCCGGGTCATATTTTCCCCCTTAAAGCGCGTCCCGGCGGAGTCCTCGAACGCGCCGGCCACACTGAAGGTTCGGTCGATCTCGCTCGCCTCGCTGGCCTCAAGGGTGCTGGCGTGATCTGCGAGATTATGAACGATGACGGCACCATGGCCCGCATGCAGGATTTGGAAATTTTTTCTGCTAAGCATAACATTCCCATTATCGCGATTGCCGATCTGATTCAATATCGACTCATGCACGAATCGATGGTCGAAGAACTCAAACGCGAAACGATCCGCACGGGGCAAGGCGCTTTCGAAGCCATTATTTTTCGGAACACAGTCGACGGCCTCGAACATCTCGCCCTCATCAAAGGCCAGGATTTCGCTGATCATATCGTTGAAGTCCGCGTTCACACGCAACAGCCTCTGCTCGACGTTTTTGGCGATCGTTATGAAGGTTCAGCCTTTAGATTACAGAGAGGGCTCGAGCTCCTTCAAAATCAGGAGCGCGCGGCGTTGATCTATCTGAACAATCCAGAAGCCTCTTGGCTTCAAGAACTCAAGGCAATGATGATGGATGCAAATCCCTCTCATACCCCGGAGTCTTCTCCAGCACCTAAACGAATGGATCTTCGCATGCATGGCACGGGCGCTCAGATCATTCGCTCTCTCGGCATTCAAAGGATGCGCGTGCACAGCAGCTCGCCGATGCTGCTGAAGGGCCTCTCAGGCTTTGGTCTTGAAATCGTTGAAAACTGCATCATTCAAAAACCACATTGAAGGGCCTCGACTATGACTCAACGATTTTTGATCGTTGCCGCTCGCTTTAACGAACTCATCACTCGCTCACTGGTTCAGGGGGCAAGCGATGTGTTTGCCGAAGCAAATAAAGACAAAGCCTCGAACCTGGTCGATACCGTTTGGGTGCCTGGCGCCTTTGAAATTCCTGTCGTGGCAGCCAAGGCAGCCCGCACCGGACGGTATACCGGCATCGTTTGTCTGGGGGCCGTGATCAAAGGCGAAACTCCGCATTTCGAATACGTCGCAGGGCCTTGTGCGTCAGCGCTGATGAACATCAGCGTCGAAACAGGAATACCTGTAGTATTTGGTGTACTGACGACAAATACGGTCGAAGAGGCTTTGAATCGCGCCGGACTGAAACTTGGCAACAAAGGCAGCGATGCGGCGCAGACCGCTTTGACGATGGCCCACACGCTTAAGCAATTTGATTGAGTTCAAAAGGGGAGTATTTTCGTGTCGAAAGAACAGCATCCACATGCGCAGTCGCGAGAGTGGGCTCTCCAGTTTCTCTACCAGTGTGAAATTGAGAAGGTTTACTTCTTTTCAGAAGCTCACTTTGAACGCTTCGCCAATGATTTTCAAGTCTCCGCGCCAGCTCTAAGCTTTATGCGGCTTCTGGTGGAAGGGGTCTTTCAGCGGCTTTCGGATTTGAATGAAACGATTGAAAAGCAGTCAGAACACTGGAATCTCTCGCGGATGCCCGTCATTGACCGCTGTATTCTAAGGCTTTCAGCCTTTGAAATGTTACACCTCGATACGCAAAAGCCCATCGTCATCAACGAAGCTATCGAGCTTGCAAAAAAATACAGCACCGAGAATTCGGGTGCCTTTGTCAACGGCATCTTGGACCGCTTGGCTCAAAAATAGAGGTGGCCTGTAAAGACAGGTCACACTTAAGATTCTTTCCCTGCTTATTTCTTTGCGGGAGTTTTGAGCAGTGCATCGATCTCAGGGATCAGCGCTTCCAAATAGCTCCCTCCGCCCATGACCACCCGCCTTACAATGCCTTCTCGATCGATCAGGAAAAAGCAGGGAATGGAGGCTACTTGATAAGCGGCCGTCGCTTTCTGGCCCTTATCGATATAGACGGGATAGCCGAAGTCCTTGCCCTTCATAAATGCCTGAACTGTCATCTCATCTTCATCAGTCACGGACACCAAACGCAGGTCCTTTCTCGACCGAGCGATCTGGGTCAGCAGCGGCTGGGAAGCCCGGCAGGCTGGACACCAGGTAGCCCAGAATTCAAGGAGCACAACCTGACCATCAAGAGCGTCGGCCTTGAGCGATTTCCCATCTTTATAGTCAAAAATCTCGAAGTCAGGCGATTTCTTGCCGACGTAAAGCTTATCCATCATATCCATGGCATCGGGCTGCAATTCGAGTTTTAAAGTCTTCTTGAGCTTCTTATCTTTCCGCCAAAAACCGACATCGAGGCTATAGCCCACACCTTTTGATTGGACGGCCTCGATCAATTTGCCTGGCTCTTTGATGTCTTTGCCATCCACTGTTACAATTTCATCCCCCACCTGAAATCCTGCGCGTTCAGCCGGGGTTTCTTTGAGTACGTTCTTGATGAGGACGCCTTTGCTGCCTTTCTCTATGCCGATCCCCATCCAGGGTTTTGCTTGCTGCATGGATTGGGAAAAAGCTGAAAAAGGCATAGTCAGTGCCAGAGCCAAGGCGCTCCAAAACAGCGATAGATTCTGATGGGGATAGCGCACAAAATGCTCCTGATAGAAAGTGGGCTCTTCCCATTTTAAGGCAAAGAGCGCCTAATTTCTAGTCAGCGGAGGGCGGCCAGAAGGCTGCGAATAGCTGTAGCGTTGGCGTCAACTTCGTGGCTTTGAAGAGTTTGACTGGCAAAAATAGCGTCGGTGTCTTTCAGCATATGCCCGGTAAGAATCGCTACAACGCGTTGCGTTTTACAGACAACACCAGAGCGAATCAGCTCCTTCAAACCGGCGAGCGTGGCAGCACTTGCCGGCTCACACCCAACCCCGGCTCGATCGATGGCGGCTTTAGCTGCGAGGATAGAGGCGTCATCGACGGCGGCTACCAATCCCTGCGTTCGTTCAATGGCTTGCTTTGCCCGTTGATAGTTCACCGGGTTTCCAATGCGGATGGCCGTCGCAATCGTTTCGGCCTGCATAGCAACCAGATTTTTAAATCCGGCTTGGAAGCTGGTAAAAAAGGGATTGGCCCCACTCGCTTGAATGACCGCTAATCGCGGCTTTTTTTTGATCCAGCCCCATTGATAGGCTTCTTCTATCGCTTTGCCAAAAGCACTGGTATTGCCTAGATTACCGCCTGGCACGACGATCCAATCGGGGGGATTCCATTCCAGATCCTGCAGCAATTCCCAAATAATAGTTTTTTGACCTTCGATGCGAAAAGGATTCAGCGAATTGACCATATATACTTCGCCCGCGAGAGCAAGTTCGCGGACGATGCGCATCGCATCATCAAAATCGCCCCGGATCGCGAGCGCCTGTGCTCCATAGCCGAGAGTTTGGGCCATTTTGCCGAGACTGACTTTGCCTGCCGGCAGGAAAACCAAAGCCTGCGCACCGGCGCGAGCCGCGTAAGCAGCCAGAGAAGAACTGGTATTGCCGGTTGAAGCACAGGCCAATCGATTCATCCCAAGCTTCTTTGCGGCAGAAACCGCTGCGGTCATTCCTCTATCTTTAAAGCTGCCGCTTGGATTTTCACCTTCGTGTTTGAGAAGAAGACCAGGGCAACCCGTCCAATCTTGAAGAGTGTCGATATCATAGAGCCCAGTTTGCCCCTCTTGATGGGTAACCAGTTCTGAAGTCTCAAGCGGAACGACGGCTTCGCGAAAACGCCAGACGCCGCTTCGATCCCAAGGCTTGCGACTCAGCAGTCGCTGTTCGACCAGATCCTTGAGTTCGGACTTACCCTTGACACTATGAGCGACCTCGAGCAAACCTCCGCAACCACACTCATAGCGAAGTTCCCATAGGGGGAAATCTTGCTGACAGGCAATGCACTGAAGTTTTGCAGTTGTCATAGAAAAATCTCCGCCCCTTGACGCCGTGGCTGCACGACATGAACCTGAGCTGCTGATCCAAAAATTTCTAGCAGACGTCGACTGACTGCGTGAGCTACCTCGGCGCGAGGAGTCAGTGCAAAGCAGGTCGGCCCACTTCCACTGATGGAAAACCCATAGGCGCCCGCATCGATCGACGCTTTCTGCGCCGCCAAAAACCCTGGAATGAGCGGGCCACGCGCGGGTTCGGCAAAAGTATCGCGAAGGCCAAAAGCGAGTTGCTCATGATCTCCGCGCGCCAAAGCCAAGGCGAGGGTCGTGCAATGAGCCATCTGTTTGGTCCATTGTTCTGTTTTCAGATGCTCGGGCAAAACCCGCCGGGCGTCCTTCGTTTTAATCTTGATAGGCGGCGTGACGAGAGTAATCCAAAGTTCCATCTGAATCGGAATCTGGTAAACCGACAGTGCTTCGGTATCCTGAACAAGAGTGAGCCCTCCATAAAAGCAGGGCGCAATATTATCGAGATGGGGACCGGCGACCACACCCTCAGCGTGCAGGGCTGCTCGCAATACTAAATCAGATCGATGACGGCTGCCTGTGATCTCCGCGGCAGCCAATGCACCTGCCACGCTGGATGCTGCGCTTGACCCCAGCCCTCCGGCAAGTGGCAGTGCTCGCTCAATATGGACTTTAAATCCGCGTGATCCGACACCGAGAAAGCGATAGAAAGCCTCAGCCGCGATGCTCACGGTATTGTGAAGAGGATCAAGTGGAACGAGGTCGGCATCGCGTCCACTGACCAGAATTTCATAGTGCGACTGCGGCGTGCAGGTGAAATAATCACCGAGACCATCGACGGCCAACCCTAGGACATCGAAGCCCGAGGCTACATTACCGATCGTCGCCGGTGCAAAAATCTTGAAACTCATGAGCGTTCCTCATGTTCTTGGCTGTTGGCGATGGTGATGATATCGTTGAGTACTCCAGCAGCCGTCACCTCTGCGCCGGCGCCCGGACCCGTTACGATCAAGGGATTGCTTGCATAGCGACTTGTTTTCAAACTCACTTGATTGTCTGTCCCACGCAAGCGCCCCAGCGGCGAAGATCGACTCAGCACTTCAATGCCGACCGTCACCTTATCTCGACTGATGCGAGCTACATAGCGGAGGGTCGAACCCTGATCTTTCGCCGTTTGCATGCGCGCAGCATAGCTCGCATCCAATTTCGCAAGATTCTGCATGAAGCGTTGCGGATCATCGTGACTCAAGTCCTTGGGAAATAGAGGCACCAACTCGATGTCTTCGATATTGATCTTCATGCCGATGGTTCGCGCCAAGATCAAGGCTTTGCGTGCTACATCCATACCGGAGAGGTCATCGCGTGGATCAGGTTCGGTATAGCCCTTATCATAGGCATTGCGCACTGCCTGAGAAAAAGCGGTCCCATCCTCGAGCTCGGTCATGAGATAGCCGAGCGTTCCGGAAAAACAACCGAGAATTTCTTCGACGGGATCGCCGGCCATCGTCAGCTTATCGATCGTATCGAGAACGGGCAGGCCGGCTCCCACCGTTGCTTCATAGCGCAGCTGAAGATTACGGGAAGCTGCGAGATCCATCAGTTCGCGATAGGCCTCGTAGGGAATGGCGAGCGGTTTTTTATTGGCGAGTACCACGTGAAAGCCACTTTCCAGGGCTTTCTTGAGCAGCGGCGCTGATTCGCTCGCCGTCAAATCGATAAAGATTCGGCGGTCCCAAGGTCCATGCCAAAGCTTGGTTTCCAGCTGGGTCTCGACCGTTGCTGATTGTCCGGCCTGGAGTTTTTTCTTTTCGCCCTTCGCATCCAAAAATTCTTGGATCTGCTCTTGACTGAAGCCACGTTCGTTGACGACCAGTCCCGAACGGTCGACCAGCGCGACCAGAGGACTCTTGAGACGCAAGCGCTGTTCCAGATAGTCTTTCTGATCGCGTAGCTGTTTGGTTAAAGTTTGACCGATCTGCCCAAAGCCAAAAATCGTCAGGTTAACTTCCCGGGGATCGCGGTGGGTAACCGCTCGCATTTTATCGAGCCCGTATTCTTTATGAAGAGCGCGGAGAGCGCGAGCAGCATCTTCTTGTGCCAAGACGATAGAAATATTCAGTTCGGATGATCCCTGAGCGATAGCGACGATATTGATCTCTTGACGAGCGATGCAAGAAAAAGCACGTGCAGCGATGCCGGGAGTTCCGCGCATACCCAGCCCAACGACGGCCAAGACCGCGATCTGAGGCTTGAGTTTCACCTCATCGATCAAGTGATGTTCCAGCTCAAAGCGGAAGGCTTCTTCCAAAATCTTCTTGGCAAAATTACCTTGATCGCCAGGGACGACAAAGCTGATGCTCGCTTCGCTCGACGCCTGCGTGATAAAAGATATTGAGATACTGTTTTGTGCCAGCGCTCCGAAGGTTTTGGATGCGATACCAGGAACCCCCATCATGCCGCTGCCTTCAATCGAAATCAGAGCCTGTCTATCGATGTAGCTGAGAGCTTTGACCGGGTAAATGCCTTCCGCGACGTCGGCGGCGATGCGAGTTCCCGGTTTCTCTGGAAAAAAAGTGCTTTTGACCACGAGAGCAATCTGCTGGGAAACGAGAGGAATGATCGCTCGCGGATGCAGGACTTTCGCGCCATAGTAGGCGAGCTCGGTCGCTTCGCGATAATGGAGCTCAGGCAGGACCCTGGCATCAAAGACGTGGCGCGGATCGGCCGTCATCAGGCCATCGACTTCCTTATAAAGACATACTTCCTTGGCGTCGAGATAGGACCCAAGCAAAGTCGCCGAGTAATCGGAGCCTCCACGCCCAAGGATCATCACCTCACCTTCGGGACCTTCGCCAAAAAATCCAGGCACGACCGTGACTTTGCCTTGTTCTAGCAAAGGCAAGATCTCTTCGCGCGAGGCCGCCCGCGATCTCTGATCATCAGGAGCATATTCGTAGCGATCCCTATTGAGTTTAATCAAGCGCGTGGAATCGACTAGAACCGCTGGCACCCCTTGCTCGACCAGCACCTCCGCGACGATGGCCGCCATCAATCGTTCACCATAGCAAACCGTGCGTGAATGCGTGCGCGGCGTTTCTTCACGCAAGATGGCAAGGCTCTCGCTGATGCGGCGCAATTCTTCCACTGACTGCCGAATCGTCGCTTCTAAACGCGCGCGGCGCGGCCCCACGGCGACCAATCCTCGGACGAGCTGCAGATGCTTATCTTCGAGCGCTGCGAGGATGCCTAGATCTTCCCCACGCTGATCGCGTACCGAACTCTGATACAGACGGTAAAGGCTATCGGTGACACCGCTACTGGCTGAAACGACAACGCACAGACCCTTGGCGTGTCCGCTGATAATCGATAGGACTTTTTGCAAAGCTTCAGGACTTGCGAGGGAGGTTCCGCCAAACTTAAAGACCCGTACGTCCATGCATTCTTCCCCAGGTGTTAAGGCCGAGTCAGGCATCCTAACTCGTCTTTCGATAGTAGTCTAACACGCAGTCTTGGATGCTGGCATCGGTAAGAGAGCACCATGTTTCCTAGACTAAGGCAGACAAATGGGGGAGGCGAGGGGCAGGCGCAAAGTCCAAGCTGGCGCTTGTTTTTGAAAGAAGGCGGCGAGACCGGCTTGCCCCATGGTGCTGGCCCGCGTCTCTGCAATGGCTACCGCTGTGGAGGGACTTTGTTGCCAATGGCTGAGGGCCAGTTCGCGATGTAATTTTTTATAGCTAGCCTGAGCTTCAGGACTGGCTCCCAGCAATGCGTTCAACTCTTCACGGACGCTTTGTTCCATGACATCTGGGGCGTGCACACCTTGGATCAGACCGAATTGCTGGGCTTCCGCGGCGCTGAGGATGCGAGCTGTCAAAATCTGACGATGCAGCGGACCGGCTGGGATTTTGCGGGCCAAGTAAGGAAGAATGACGGCGGGAAGAAGTCCGATTTTAGTTTCACTCAAACAAAAGCGAGCGCCTTCCCAAGCAAATGCATAATCACAAGCAGCGATCAAACCTACGGCGCCACCAAAAGCAGCGCCTTTGACCAGAGAAATAGTCGGAATTTTCAATCCCGCAAGGGCCTCAAACATGTGGGTCAGCTTCTCAGCCTCGTGCAGATTTCCTGCATAATCGAGGCGCGCCGCTTCCTGCATCCAGTGCAAATCTGCGCCGGCCGAAAAATGCTTGCCCTCTCCCTGTAGAATCAAGGCACGGATATGAGGGTCGCGCGCGACTTGCCCGAGGAGGGCTGTGATCATGACAATCAACTCACCACTGAAAGCGTTGGCAGCCTTTGGACGGTTGAGCACGAGCACGGCTACGCTTTGGTCGCTCGGAACACCGTCCAAATTTTCTAAGGCTATCAATCGGAGATACGCCGCCTGTTCTTCAACCATGTTCAACCTCAGATATCGAATTTGATGCCTTGGGCTAAAGGCAACTGGCGACCGTAGTTGATGGTATTGGTCTGCCGACGCATATAGGCTTTCCATGCATCTGAGCCCGATTCACGTCCACCACCCGTATCTTTTTCTCCGCCAAAAGCACCACCGATTTCAGCTCCCGATGTCCCGATATTGACATTGGCGATCCCGCAATCGGAGCCCCAAGCTGACAGGAAGGTTTCGGCTTCACGCAGATTAAGGGTGAAAATCGAGGAGCTCAGTCCTTGCCGCACAGAATTCTGCACTTGAATGGCTTGATCCACATCTCCGCTGTAACGAAGCAAATAGAGAATAGGGGCAAAAGTCTCCTCTTGCACGATTTTCATGTCGGCACGCGCTTCGACGAGGGCCGGACGCACATAGCAGCCAGAAGCGTACGCTTCGCCGTCGAGGACTTCGCCCCCGTAGAGGATCGTTGCTCCTTCTGCTTTCGCTTCTTTCAATGCAGCTTGCATCAACTGCACGGCATCCTTATCGATCAAAGGCCCCACGTGATTGTTCTGATCGAGCGGCGAGCCGATGCGCAGACCACTGTAGGCTTTAACCAGCATCGATTGAACTTGGTCGTAAATGCTCTCGTGGACGATCAAGCGACGGGTCGAAGTACAACGTTGTCCGCAGGTGCCTACTGCTCCGAAAACGATGGCAGGCGCCGCAATTTTAAGATCCGCCTGCGCACTGAGAATGATGGCGTTGTTACCACCGAGTTCGAGGATGCTGCGCCCGAGACGCGCCCCAACCACTTCACCGACACGCTTGCCCATTCGCGTCGATCCCGTCGCTGATATCAAGGGAATGCGGCCATCGGCGATCATGGGTTCGCCGACTTCTTGGACATTGCCGATGATAAGGTTCATGACGCCTTCAGGCACCTGCTGCGCTCTGAGGACGTCGTGCATCAAATGAAAGCAGGCAATCGCCGAGAGCGGCGTTTTCTCAGATGGTTTCCAGATGGTCACATCTCCGCACACGGCGGCGATCATCGCATTCCAAGACCAGACCGCTACTGGAAAATTAAAGGCGGAAATAATGCCGACCAAGCCCATGGGGTGCCATTGTTCGTACATGCGGTGCTGCGGTCGTTCCGAATGCATGGTCAGGCCATGCAGCTGCCGCGAAAGGCCGACGGCAAAATCGCAGATATCGATCATCTCCTGAACTTCGCCCAAGCCTTCTTGCAAAGACTTGCCCATTTCATAGGCGACTAGTTTCCCGAGCGGTTCCTTGAATTCGCGCAGCTTGTTGCCGATCAAACGCACAATCTCGCCCCTTTGGGGAGCTGGCAATTGGCGCCAGATAGGAAAGGCTCGTTCTGCGGTGCCGATCATTTTTTCATAATCAGCACGACTCGCTTTAAAAACATTTCCAATCAATCGTCCATCGACGGGCGAATGGGAGGCAAAAGTCCCGTGATCTTCTGAGCCGAACCATTCGCTTCCTGTCGATACGCCTAGGTTTTTACCTTCAAGCTTAAGTTCTCTCAAAAAGCTGAGATCGCTGGACATAGGGGGTCTCCTTTTACGTCTCGATCAGCGTATAGCTGCGACGGTTCATTTCATTCATCTTAATTTGCAATATATGGCTGGCCCCCAGAGTTTCTGAGGCCCCGGCCTGTTCGGGCCATTCGATAAAGATGCCGCGGTATCGCCTGACGTCCCTGACGCCTAACTCATCGAGCGAAAACCGGGCATCAGCTCGATAGAGATCGAGATGGGCATACCAGTCTTCGCCAATTTTATATTCGTTCATCAGTGTGTAGGTGGGAGATACGACGGGTGTATGCGAAGGCAAACCTAGTTCGTAGAGGTAGGCTCGGACAAAACTTGTTTTGCCAGCTCCCATCTCTCCCTGCAGCCAAAGGACAAACTCACTTTGAATCTGCAAAACCTTCCGAACGCGCTCGAGGAGCTGCGGATCGGCTTCTCCTGCATCCAAAATTGAAAAAAGTTGTGACATGTTAGTTAAAGTCCCGCGTAGGGTCTGGAGGCCGCATCATTGATCAAAGCTTTCATTTCGCGCACGGCCTGCGGCAGTCCCACGGCGATTGCTCTTGCAACGATGGCGTGACCGATATTGGCTTCTTCACAATGAGGAATCAGCTGAATCCAGCCGGCATTAACGTAATTAAGTCCATGACCGACGTGCACCTGCAGACCGCGTTGAGAGGCAACTTCGGCAGCTTCTTGCAGGGGCTTGACGAGTGCCATAGAGGCTTTTGTCGAACCAGCCTCTTGCAGCGAGCGGCAAAAATGTCCGGTGTGAATTTCGATCGCT
>CANJJY010000007.1 GCA_947474445.1 Oligoflexaceae bacterium | reverse complement strand
TTTTTGTCGTTCTCCACGAACGCCTCGAGCAATTTCAAAGTCGCGAAACTGAAGTTCTGACCCAAAAGCTCAAGAGCTTGCGCGAACAATTAGGTCAGCAGTTTTCCAGCGTCAAAGACAGCTTTCAGACCCTCGCCCAAGATCTGCGCCACGCGCCTCTGAAACCTTGGCTCGAAAAGCATCTGCGGCAGATCAGCGAACGAGACGCCAGCGCCTTGGCCTCCCTCTCTCAGACTGAGCATCGCCTCGGTATGTTTCATCAGGATCTCAGAGAAGTTTTGCTCGGTCTGCAGCTCTTGCGGCGTGAACTGAGTGAGCAGGATCGCGGGCGCGAGGAAACTCTGCGCCGCGCGCTGCAAGATCTCCACGAGGGCGTCGAGCAAAGTCGACAACTCACCATAACCAGATTTTCACAAGACTTTGAAAGGATGGGCGAGGCCCTTGCCCAGACTCAAGCTAAAATAGAAGCAGAGACTCTGACGCGGGAGAGCCGCAGGGTCGTTTCTGTAAAAAGACACAGGCAGCGCGTGATAAGAAACTACATGCGATAAGGAGGAATCCTTTAACTTTCGATCAATCCGCGTTCGCGGATCAATTCCACCAAGCGATCGATCGTCCCTGCTAAATCAAGTCCACTCGTATCGAGAACGATCGCATCAGCCGCTTGCTTGAGGGGAGCCGCGCCGCGGGCAGCATCCTGTTCATCGCGCAAGAGAATGCTCTGCTTGATATTGGCCAGTTCGCTGTCCCAGTTCGCGGCGTTGGTATGCAACTGCTGAAGTCGACGTCGCGCGCGCTCGTCCAAGGATGCCGTCAGAAAAATTTTCAAATCAGCGTCAGGAAAAACAACTGTCCCAATATCACGCCCATCAACGATGGCGCCGACCGGGGCTCGCAAGGCCAGCTTGCGCTGCAGAGGTAACAGTTTTTCTCGGACAAGGGGATTCTTGGCGATCAAACTTGCATCTTGACCCGCCTGATCAGAGTTCAGGTGAGAGGAGATATCGAGGTTCTGGAATTGAACGCTTTGCGTCTCAGGATCCCAATGCAGATCCTCGCAGAAGGCATCGATGACCTCCGAGAGGTCTCGATCACTGGCGAGGGACTGCCGTCGCTGACGGGTGATGTAGGCGACGGACCGATAAAGAAAACCGGTATTCACATAAGTCCAGCCGATGCGTTGGCAGGTCTTGGAACAGACGCTGCTTTTTCCCGAACCAGCCGGGCCGTCAACAGCGACGATTTTGCAGCGACGCATGGAATCCTCCCAAAAACCCTGACAAAACAGCAAGCAATTAGACGATGGTGTCTAAGACTTCGTAAAAATCAGGAAAGCTCACTCGTACACATTCTGCGTCTAAAATACAACAAGGCTTTTTTGCTAAGCGGGCCAGAATTGCAGCAGCCATGGCCAGTCGATGATCACCGACCGAATCAAATCGAAAGGCTTGGACTTCACGCAGTCCACCGGCGATCAAGAGCGCATCGCCTTCGATTTTCACTTCCGCGCCGGCCAGACTTAAAAGTTCGGCCGTCTTGGTGAGGCGATCACTTTCTTTCACCCGCAATTCTTCCAATCCTTCAAAGCGCGAGGGTCCGTCGGCAAAAGCAGCGGCCACGGCCAGGATGGGAATTTCATCCACCAACGTAGGAACGTCGCGTGGGAGAATATGGGTCGGATGAAGAGCCATGCCGCCTCGCAGCCGAATGCGGAAAACCGGCTCGATCATCGTTTGCTTCAGATCGGATTCTTCGGCCGTTTCAAGAGCGCCACTCATGCGCTGCAGGACACGCAGAAAGCCGATGCGAGTTGGATTGCTGAGCACGTGTGGAATGTTGATGACGCCCTGGGAACGTAAGAGGCCAAGGACCGCAAAGAAAGCCGCCGAAGAAGGATCGACAGGAATGTGAAATTCGCCCGCCAATGGAGCAAAAGGGCCATGGATACGGATCTCTTCGAGGCCTTCGCGCTGCGTTCGTTGGAGCTGAGCTCCCATGCGCATCAACAGTTTCTCGCTGTGATCGCGCGAACCTGTGGGCAGGGTCACGGTCGTATCGCCTTCGCAAAACAGACCGGCTAAGATCAAGGCCGACTTCACCTGAGCGCTTGCTTTGTCGACGTGAATCGCCTCAGGGTGGAGGAGTTGCCCGCGGATGCTGAGAGGCAAAAAGTTGCCTTGTTCAGCTCCCTGAATTTCAGCGCCCATCTTCCGCAAAGGATCGACGACCCGGCGCATCGGTCTTTGAGAAAGACTTTCATCACCGACGAGACGGCAGCGCAGATCTTTTTGTGCGGCCAGGATGCCGAGCATCAAGCGAGCCGTTGTTCCGCTGTTGCCACAATCCAGATCGCGAGTGGGCGATTGAAAAGAGCGAAATCCCCGGGAAATGACTCCGACGCAAGTTGGGGATAGAGTCTCGATACGAACGCCGAGGGCGCGAAAGCAGTCCATTGTGGACAGACAGTCGGCACCGAGGAGAGGCTGATGAATGCGACTAAATCCGCTCGCTAGCGAGGCGAACATGACGGCGCGATGCGTGAGCGACTTGTCGCGCCCGCAGATGACCGTCACTTCCTGTGAACTTGGCTGAGCCGCCGCATGAATCCAGCGTTCTGGAGTTGCCACCATTGAAATATTTCCTCCACTGAGACTTCTAAGGTCATACCAGTCTCTGTTCGGTGCGTCATGCCAATAGTTCCCGAAGCGAGGATTATGCGTGGGAGAAGGAACCTCAGGCAACTTTCAAGCGATAAATGGAGGAGGATTGCTTGCGTGTCTTATAAATTATTGATATAATTGTTCTATTCCATGAAAGCCAAGATGGATCAGGATTGCGGCGGAAAAGGTCTCGATCTCGGCTGGAGGGAAGTTTTAGTTGCGATTGCTAGTAGTTGCCTCCACAAAGGGCCTCTTGATAGAATAGGGGTCAGGATACGAGTTTCTAACAAGGGGAATTCAATGGTAAAGTCTGAGCTCATCGAAAGTTTGGCGGAACGAGCAGATATCACTCTCGCTAAAGCGGAAGAAGTGGTCGATTTGTTCTTCAACAGTGTGACAGAAACGCTGGCTGGCGGCGATCGCGTCGAAATCCGCGGATTCGGTGCCTTCACGGTGCGCGATTACAAATCCTACAAAGGTCGCAATCCAAAAACCGGTGAGCAAATTGTCGTTCCTCCTAAGCGTCTGCCCTTTTGGAAAACCGGACAAGAGCTGAAGCAACGCGTAGACTCGGCTTTCATCGACAAGCAGAAGCGCGGAGAGGCCTGAGCTTTCCATACTCCCCTTGACATTTGGACGAGATGATAGACATTACCTGTCGCTAGTAAGATCAGAATCCAAGATCTTGTGATATGTCAGGAGCCAGGCTTATGCCTATCTATGAATTTCGTTGTCAGGAATGCAGTAAAGTATCCGAATTCCAGCTCAAGATGGCCGATCCTCACCCCCAAGATTGTCCAGCCTGTGGCCGGAAGGGCCTCAAAAAGATCATGAGCCTGCCTTCATTTCAATTGAAGGGGGGCGGATGGTACGCTGAGGCCTATGACGGACCCTCCAATAAGAAAAATGCCGAAGGAAAAGGTCAAACCAAGGAAGAGGGAGCCACCGCCGCGGCCCCCACTTCCAGTTCTGAGGCCAAATCCGAAGCCCCGGCCAAGACCGAAGCTAAAACGGAGAGTAAGCCTGCTGCCGCTCCTTCTGCACCTGCTCCTAGCAGTGCGCCGAAAAGTAATTAAATTTCCTATTCAATCTTTCCGGAGAGCGGCGCTGATCTGCGTTTTAATTTCCGCTATCGGCAGCTTCGAATTCGGAGCTGCATAGATTCGCAAAATCGTGACCGAATCATTGCTGGCGATCAGCTGCGAATAGTCCTCGATCGGACAGACGCGCGGCAGCTGCCGCTCGTCTTTTTTGATCAAGCGGAGGTAGTTCTTGCTGCGCTCGGGTCCGTGTCGCGGCTGAAACCGAGTTAGGGAATTGGCCGAAGAAATCTCTTGAAAAGGAATCGCGTGGGCGATCAGTACATCCCGCGCCTTCTGCACGCTTGGCGCGTGAATCTGACCGCGAGAACCGGTGATTTCGTAGACGCGTTTCCAGAGATTTCGGTTATAAAGGAGGTCGGCCACCATCACGCGTAGGCGCTCTCTTTCTGGCTCGGGAAGTTGCACGGCGGCCTCCCATAGAGCCTGACCGATATTATATTCATCGATCGCCGTGTAGCTGTCCACGTGCGCGGGCAAGCGCCAGGATTTGAGCATGGCACAGAGGTGCCACATCATGGCCTCGGCTGCGACCGAGGACTTGTGAAAATAGAGCTGCAGGTACATCGAATAGCGAGCCCTGAGGTAGTCTTCAAACGCGGCCAATCCCGAGAGGAGGATCGCTACGTGGAGCTGCTTGTCTGTGTCGTCAAAATAAAGACAGAGGGAGTCGAGAATACGATCGACGTCGAACACACCATAGACCACCCCGCATTCCCGCGAATCGCGCAGTAGATAATCCATGCGATCGATATCGAGCTCGCCGGAGATGAGCTCCCGCAGAAGATGCTGCGCCTGATCCTTGACCAAAGGAGAGTTTGCAGCCGGTTTGATCGCGGGATTGACGATGGAAATAACATCGCGCGGGTCTATTTTTAAGCTCATTTCAGGATGTTTTTGATAGACAAAGCTTAGAATGCGATCGATCAGGAGAATGGAATAAATCTCATGCCGCACCTTCTCTTGACTCGCATCCACCCCTCTTTTCTCGAGCTCCTTGATCTTGCTCTGCAGGTATTCTTTGAGATAAGGCGGTAGTTCCGGATTACGAGCCAAGACTTCTGCCCAGCTCGGCATAAAATGCTCACCGCTGTGCGAGAAAGGGGGGTGGCCGACGTCATGGAGCAAAGCCGCCAGACGAAAGGTTTGGAAGATATAATCAGAATTAAAAATCTTGTCCATCAGGTCAAAAGTAGGATGGAGACGCCCATGGCCACTGACCCCTTCGCCCTGCATTTCCATCGATTGAAAGCCTTCGATACGGCTCAAACTATTGCGGAGACGCGCTTGATTCGCTTTGAGTTTTTCCCAAGCGACGCCGGCGAGGTGCATGACGCCGAGAGAATGTTCAAACCGCGTATGAGTCGCGCCAGGAAACACGTAGTGAAGAAAGGCCAGCTGCCTGACGCGCCGCAGACGCTGAAAAAAAGGATGGGCAATCACCAGATCTTCAAGCTCGGTCACATCAATGCTGCCGTGCAAATTATCCCGGATGCGTCTGACTAGATTAATGCTCATCCTCGATTAGGCCCTCTTAGAAGTTACGCGTCTTTATAGTAACTCCCTTTCACGTCAGACAAAAACCGATATCCGCGCAGATCCATCTCGGCCCGCAGTTCCTGGAGCATCCAAAGGACCGTGAGCGGGCCCCTGTAGACGAGACTGGTGTATATCTGCACGGCGGATGCTCCGCGCGCGATGCGCTGAAAGACATCCTGCCCAGAAAGGATGCCGCCTGAAGCGATGATAGGCAACCGATCGCCGAGGACTTCATGGGCCCATTCGAGACAAGCCGTCGCTTGAGCGGCGAGAGGATGACCGCTCATACCGCCTTTTTCAGGGAGGTCGACGCGATGGGTGTTGGACAGGAGCAGACCCTGGAAACCTGCATCAGACAAGGCACTGACCAATGACTGAAAGGCGCGGCGGGGCATGTCCGGGTCTAGTTTGACCCAGATCCGATGGAGGTCGGCCCGATGCCGAAAGGCCAGCTCTCTGAGGAATTGCTCGTTGGCTAATCCGCGCAGTCCTTCCGTATTGGGAGAGGAGACATTGATCACGAAATACTTGGCATAGGGCGCGAAAGTCTCGATCCCAAAACTATAATCTTCTATGGCGGCGCTTGCGTCCGTGTCTTTATTCTTTCCGAGATTAATACCCATAGGGACGGGTTCATGCTGCCAGTGCAAGCGGCGCAGCCGTTCAGCCACACGCTCGGCCCCGTCGCTATTGAAGCCCATGCGGTTGATGAGCCCGGCTTGATCATCGAGTCGGAACAATCGCGGCTTGGGATTACCAGCCTGAGGGCGCGGCGTAATCGTCCCGATTTCAAGAAAAGACAGACCCATTTCCGCAAATCCCCGAGGCGCCCGTGCATTTTTGTCAAAACCAGCCGCCAGGCCGATCGGATGCGCGAGATCGCCGATGCCAGGCAAATGAGCGCTCATCCCTTCAATCAAACCTGTGATCGAAGGAAGCGGCAGCGGAAGCCGGTTCATCATTTGACGTTCGAGCAACCACATCCCGACATCATGGGCGGTTTCCGCAGGCAATAAGCGGAGAGCGGCGGTTCCCCAACGAAGGAAACGGGCCAAAGTACTGTGAGGGGACAGCGCAAAAGAAGTAGCCATGAAGCACTCTCTGATCATCCGTAGGTCTATCGAAAAAGACTGATGCATGGTATCAATAACCGCTTCGCTCTTCTCTGTCCACGGAACTCTCACCGGGGCAATCCGCTCTATTAAAGTCCATAAGCCTTCGCGACTTCCTCAGAGCCTACGGGCACATGGAGCCGGTGCCTTGGCCGGGGTCTTGTGCCGATGATATAATTGATTGAGCAGACGCCTTTTTGGAACAATCGTTCAGCTGCCTCTGGCGCGCGCTCGACTGCGTTTCCTCTCCCCTTCCGACTCCGCACGGTCCCAGCAAGGGCCTGAAAAAGATACCCAGTAAAAGGATTAGGGCCATGTTTATTGAAGGCATTAAGGCATTTCCTGTCGAGTCCAACGACGCTAAGATGTGGCGTTTTCGCTACGACCAAGGCCAACATCGCAACCTTTGCGTGGTGCAGGCCAGCGCGAGCGAGCAAGACTTGATCCGCGGCGCCTTGCGCTTAGCCTTATTCAATCTGCGCGATCCCAAACTCAAGGGAGCTATCGTTCATCTGAGCGATAGCAACGGTGATACTTGGATCTTCGAACGACAGACGGATCAGTTCCGTTGTTTTCGCAATCGTCAGCTTTTTGACGGTCGTTTGGAGGTTTGTCTCAAAGAGCTTTTCAAGGACTATGCCGGTATTCCATCCGATGAGTCATCTCCTCTCGCGCCTTGTATCAAAGAATTTGCCCTGAGCTTTGACGGACAAGCGCTGTTTGCCAATCAGCATTCCCGCTTCCCTGGCCGCTCGTCTGCTTGGGAAAAAGCCGGACAACAGCGGCTCGAGAGCAATCGCAAGATCCTAGAATCTTCCCTGACCGGAACGAAGTCACTGAATAATTCGCAGCTCTCGCAGATCCTGCCCTTCGGCGACACGCTAAGCAAACGGCTCCATTCGATCGAACAGCAGGCGAGGGAGGTCGAAAAAACATTTGAGCAGCTCAGTCGGATCGATATCCAATTGATCGGTCGCCTCGAGCAGGAAAGGGCCCTGATAGAAAAGATAAAGGTGGTCTCCGATCCTCTGCTCGACCCCGCGAAAAGCCCACGTATCCTGCAGGAAAGGCTGAAAGAGGTTGAGGCCGAGTTGCAGGAAATCTGTGAGAGATGGCAGATTCAAAACCTTCCCACGACAGATCCTGATGTGGACTGGGGACTTGCTCTTCAGGCTTTGACCCGATACCTCGCCTGCGACAAACTTGAGAAGGCCGCGCGAAAAAGTATTCATGATGCCCGGACTTTGATCAAGCCTGTTTATGACACCTATCGCGCCAGCGTCGGTCGTTTCCTCCAGCACGATAGAGGACTGATCCAGGAATTGGAAACCTGCCTCAATGAGCTCGGTGAGCACGTTCGCCAAGCCGGAATCGAACAGGATAGGCAGCGCGATAATATCGCTGGCCGTCTAAATAAGCTGCTTGGCCTCACCCCCGGTGACGGCGATAGGACCAAAGGCGAAAGTTGCCTCGGTCCGCACAGTCTTGAACTGTCGCGAGCCGCGGTCAATCAGTGCCTGCAAGCTGTCGGCCGGCTGTACAGTGAGCTTGAACAGAACCAAGGCGAGCATGACGGCAAATTCTTGGAGCTCGAGGGGCGCTACGAGAAGATCGTCCTCGAATTTGGCAAGTCTCGCGACCAGTGGATCACCGTGGCCAAGCAGCTGGAGCTGTCTCCGGAAATTGGCGTTAAAGGCCTTGTGACGTGGATGAATCAGCAAGGAAAGCTGTCGATGCTGCACCAGCGAAGGCTCCGGCTGCAGGACGAAATCCAAGAGTATCGCAGCCAACTCAAGACGCTCGCGCAGCACCTCGAAGAATGGAGAAGTCATACGGGGAGTCAGAAATCCTCGCGGCTCGACCATAGCGGGGTGATCCTCACCGAGGCACGTGCGGTCCTCCAATACGCCGACAAGAAAAAGAGCCAACTCCTTAAGCTGCAAGTGGTTGCCAGCAAGTACGAGGCCTATCAACAGATTAAGGCGAAGATCGAACAGGATCGTCAGCTCGTCCAAAATCGATGGCGCGAAGCGATGGTGGCCTGGAATCTGCCCCAGCGGAGTCTTGAATCAGAGACTTGGGAAAAAATAACCCAGGCCGGTCGGGAGATCATGCTGCTTGAGAACTTGCTTCATGAATCGAGCAAACCCCTGAAAAACGAACAGATTTTCTCCTCTGACGCGCTCGATATGCCGCTGGCCTTCTACATTTGGAAAGAGCCGACGCTCGCGAACAAGGCGCGCATTCTCCTCATGCAGCAAGTTGAACATGCAGACGACTCAGGTCTCGGATTGATATTTACCGACGACGTGACCTTAGGAGAAATGCTGATCAAGATGGGGCTCGGTCGCACTCAAATGGTGGAATCCAAGCCAGAAGCGGTTTCTACGCCTCCACCCAAGCCTCAAAAGACCCTCGTGTCGGAGAAGGCGCGAGCCGCTCTCGAAGTCTTCGCGACCAAGCAGGGTGGCTCGACTCGTAATACCCTCTAGCCGAATGTTGGAGCAAGGCGCGGTGAGCTCCCCACCGCGACCTTGAAAATTCGGGCTTCACCCGCCAAAAAACTCTTTCTTAGCCTCACAAAAAAAAAGCTCGCGCTTCCTCATAACAGTCTGTAACTTAAGAGTTAATAATTTCTAAAGCTTTTCGACTTCGAAAAAAATAGAAGATTCTGAGTCGAGACCACTTTAGTTCTTCAGATCAGCACCGATAGTATTTGCATTGTTGGGCGAGAAGAGAACTGCAAATCTTCTCTCTCAGAAAAGAACTGTGATAAGATGAAATTATTCGCAGCTCGAGATGACGATGGTGGTAAGCGGGAGTCAAGGCGATTCTCGTATGAGGTCTCAAAGGTGAGATCAGATATCACAACAATGTTTGGAGGAATTTAGAGTTATGGCAGCAAAGACTACGAAGAAAGCCGTCGCGAAAAAGAAAGCAACTAAGAAGGTCGCTAAGAAGGTTGCTAAGAAAAAAGCGACTAAGAAAGCTGTGAAAAAAGCAGCTACCAAGAAGAAAGCTGCAGTTAAGAAGACTGCAACCAAGAAGAAAGCTACTAAGAAAAAAGCAGCGAAAAAAGCAAAAAAAAAAGTAGCTAAGAAGGCCGCTGGCACTAAAGCTAAGCGCCGGACTTCAAAGAAAAAAGCTTCGTCAGCTGGCGCTGACAAGCACGAGTTTGGTGGTATGTAAGCAGTTATTTACCCAGAACCTACAACACCATCCTAACTGGATGGTGTTTTCTTTTTTCCGGCGAGCCTCTCTAAAACAGGCGATCTCTTCGTTGCTTGGCGGGAAAAAATCCTCATCGACCCGAGCCTGCCTAAAACAGGCGATCTCTTCGTTGCTTGGCGGGAAAAAATCCTCATCGACATGAGTCGACTCCGGTTTTTTCCCTTCGCGCGCCTTGATATCCCCTGTTTTAGACAGGCTCGCTCGAACCTGGTGGTTTTAAGCTGGTAGGGGAACGGTTAGTTGCTTGGCAGGAAAAAATCCTCATCGACGGTAGTCGACTCCGGTTTTTTCCCTTCGCGCGCCTTGATATCCCCTGTTTTAGGCAGGCTCGCCCAGCTTGGTGGGCTCTTCGCTCTTGGGCTAGGAGGCTAGGATTTTAGGGCTTGGGTTACGTGATCGAGCAGATCCTGCAGCTTGATGGGCTTGGCAAATACATCTTCGGCCCCGGCGGCTATCGCCTCTTCCCGCGTCCTATCGCTATAACCCGTGATCAAAAAGACCTTCGGTCGCTTCGGATTATGCTTTTTGATGTCTTCCAGCAACTTCATCCCGCCGCCCTTCGGCATCCGGATATCGCTCACGACCAAATCAGGATCTTGGCTCTGCACCAGCTCAAAAGCCTGCGCCGCGTCATAGGCCACGAGCGTTTCATAGCCCTGGCTCTCGAAAGTGAAAGACATCATCTCGCAGATATCCACTTCATCGTCGACTATGAGAATTTTCGCCATAGAATCTCCCTGATCTGCGGACAAATTCCTGAGTATCTTCTCACCTGGGTTCAGGAAAGAAAAGCCTTTAAATGGCAGGGACGACCATCCGATTGCCCCTGCCGCAATCGTTATCTCAAAGCAGCTCGAAGATTCCAGCGGCTCCCATTCCTGTTCCTATACACATAGACACCATTCCATACTTTTGCTTGTCGCGCTTCATGCCATGGAGCAGAGTTGCCGTGAGTTTGGCACCTGTGGCGCCGAGCGGATGACCCAATGCAATGGCGCCTCCCGTCGGATTGATAATCAAAGGATCGATCTCAAGCTGCCGCTGCACGGCCAAAGCCTGGGCCGCAAAGGCCTCATTCAGCTCAACGCGCTGGATATCCTTTAACTTGAGACCACCCGCCCGCAAGGCACGCGGAATAGCTTCGATCGGTCCGATGCCCATGACCCGCGGTGGTACACCGGCAACGGAAAAGCTTACGAAACGAGCGAGAGGGGTCAGTTTATACTTTTTCAAATAGTCTTCCGATACCACCAGACACATCGCAGCTCCATCGGACATCTGCGAGGAATTGCCTGCCGTGACCGAGCCGCCTGTTTTGAAAGCGGCCTTGAGACTGGCCAGTGCTTCGACGCTGGTGTCGGCCCTTGGACCTTCATCCACAGCGAAGACGGCACTCTGCTCCTGAATCGTTCCACCGGGACCAGGTGATCGATAGCTGACGGAAATCGGCACGATCTCATCGCGCGACCAACCTTTTTCTATCGCCTGGATGGCTTTCCGATGGGATTCATAGGCGAATCGATCCTGATCCTCGCGAGAGATTTTGTAGTCTTTGGCGACGTTTTCAGCGGTCAAACCCATTCCCAAATAGTAATCTTCACGGCCGTTCTTGAGGACCGTCCGACTACCGACCGGCTTGTGACCCATCATCGGTACCAGCGTCATCGATTCGACACCACCGGCGAGGATGCACTCTGCTCCTCCCGCTTGAACCTGATAGGCCGCCATAGCGATCGTTTGCAAGCCTGAGCTGCAGAAGCGATTGACGGTGACTCCAGGGACCGATTGGGGAAGGTCGGCGAGCAGCAAAGCAAATCGAGCGACGTTCATCCCCTGTTCAGCTTCAGGCATCGCACAGCCGAGGATGACGTCGTCGATGGTCTGCGGATCGATCGAAGGATTGGCCTTCATTACGGCTCTGATAACGTCCGCACAGAGATCGTCCGGCCGCTTGCTGCGCAAAGCGCCGCGACCAGCTTTGCCGACAGCCGAACGGAGTGGACTTACAATATAGGCAGTTTTCATAAGTGTCCTGGCTCCTTTTTTCTTAGTTGCGCAGAGGTTTTCCGTTTTTCAGCATAAACTCGATTCGCTCTTGAGTCTTCACTTCGTGACAGAGTTCGAGGAACACCCGCCGCTCAAGATCCAAGAAGTAGTCTTCGCTCACCGTCTGGCCACCGTCGATCTCTCCACCGCAGAGGACAGTCGCGACCTTTTCGCCGACGAAAGCATCATAGGGAGAAATCTGCCGCGCTTGAACCATATTGTAGAGCATCATGTTGAAAGTCTGGATGCCTGCATCGCCCGGGACCTTGACCTGGGTCAAAGGCAGGGGAGCTTGATAACCATTTTCCACTAGAGCTAGAATTCGCTCTTTTGCTCGCAGAGTTTGATACTCGCGCGCTAAAGAAACCGTGGTTTGCGTACCGTATAATCCCATCTCAACTGCTTCAAGTCCTGAGGTCGATGTCTTGCCCATGCCGATCAGCATGAAAGCCCGCTGGAGGAAAGGCATCGGATCCGCATTTTCGCCCAGCTGAGCGGTGCGGTAGGCCCGCAGAGCCAATTCTTTGGTACCGCCGCCGCCAGGGATTAAGCCAACGCCGACTTCCACGAGGCCCGCAAAGGTATCGCCGGCCAAAATCTGTTCGCTGGTGTGAAGGCTCACTTCGCAGCCGCCACCTAGAGTGAGACCCTGCGGACAGGCTATCGAGGGAAAGGGCGCAAACTTCAAAGCCTGCATGACGCCTTGAAAACGCCTGAGCAACTGTTCGATGGCATCGAAGCGATTTTCTTTGATCGCGCCGAGAATTTGCTTCAGATCCGCGCCGGCCGAAAAGACTTCGGCATCGTTGCCGATCACCAGCCCCGCGAAGCCGGATTTGACTTTGTCGATACTCTTAAAGAGCAGATCGGAAATCTCGGTGTTGATCGCGTTCATCTTCGAATGGAACACGAAGGCAGCGACACCGTCGCCAATATCGACGAGGCTCGCCGCCGCATTTGAGAGGACCACGCGCTTATCGTCGGCATTCTGCTTTTGCGGCAGAAAAAATTGCTGCGCTTGCTTGATGATGGGCAGATCACGGCCGATGCTGCCGGCCAGCTGCGTGCGAGGCCCGCTGAGCTGCCATTCACTTGAATTCGGCGCAGGATTATAGAATTTCAAGCCTGGTTTGATCCACTTGGGCAGTTTGATCCCATCCTGCGAGATGCGATCGAGGACCGTGTCGTAGCCGAGTCCTTGCCAGAGTTCGAAGGGACCCCATTCCCAGTTGAAACCCCATTTGATGCCGCGATCGATCGAGAGCGGCTGGTTGTCGGCAATCTCCTCGAGCAGCAAGGCGCTGTAGACGAAGGTATCGCGCAGAGTTCGCCAGATATACTGGGCGCCCGCATCATTGTGACCCAAAATGAATTTCAGGCGCTCAAATGTGTCGGAAATCTTGCGCGCACCGTCGCTCCATGGAAAGGTTTGCACGCTCTGCTCGACGTAGGTATCCGATTCCGGGCGATAGGCGAGGATTTGAGTCTGACCGGCGCTGTCGGTTGTTTTCTTATAAAGACCGACCGAATTGGTCTTTTGGCCCAAGGAACCTTTTTTGATCAGATTCTCAATCCAGGCTGGAGGCAAAAACAGGAGGCGGTAAGGATCGTCGGGCGCATACTGGTGAACGTTCCTCGCCACGTGGGCGAAGGTGTCGATACCGACGACATCGGTCGTTCGAAAGGTCGCAGACGCGGGACGACCCATCGTTTTGCCGGTCAAAGAATCGATCGTCTCGATATTGAGCTTTAAATCGTCCATATGCTTGAACGCGCTCATCATCGTGAAGACACCGACGCGATTGGCGATGAAGTTGATGGTGTCCTTTGCATAAACGATGCCTTTGCCCAGATATTTCTCGATCCATTCAGCGAGCTCTCCGACGAGCTTCATGTCGTTTGACGGATGCGGGATGATCTCGAGCAACTTCATATAGCGGGGCGGATTGAAAAAATGCGTGCCGAAGAAGCGGCGATGAAAGAATTCGTCCTGATCCTCTGACATCTTGACGAGTGAGAGGCCTGAGGTATTGGTCGCAATAGGAATATGTGGCTTGGTATTTTCGGCGATCTTCTTCAGCATCGATTTTTTAATGTCGAGACGTTCGACGACAGCCTCAATCACCCAGTCACAATCCTGTAGCACGGCGATGTCATCGACGAAATTACCGGGGATCAGGTTCGCTAGGACAGACGGGGAGGCGAGGGGCGAAGGCTTGAGTTTCTTCAGATTTTCAATCGCGAGGATCGCTGCCGTCGATCGAAAGTTCTTGCCGAGCAGCTTAGCCAGCTTGGGATCTTGGGGCGGCGCTTCAGCAGCGAGATCGAGTAAATGGGTGCGAATCCCAGCAGCTGCAAGGTGGGCAGCAATCTGTGCGCCCATGACCCCCGCACCGAGTACGGCGACTCTGTTAATCCTCAGAGACATAAACGGACTCCTCAAAAAAAATGGGGGAGACGAACCCCGCCTCCCCCCACTGATTCAGTTCGGTATGACGCTTATCGGCCCAGATAATTTTTTATCTTGCTGGCAACTTGCTCAGGAGTAAAGCCGTATTCGCGGGCGAGCTCGTTGGCGGGGGCGCTGTCACCAAAGTGATCGATCCCGATGCAGAGACCCTGTCCCCCCACATATTTTTGCCAACCGAGTGTGACACCGGCTTCAATCGAGACGCGATGCGCGAGACCGGGGTTGATGACCTTATCGCGATAGCTCTGCGGTTGCTCGTCAAAGAGCTCCCAACAAGGCATCGAGACGATTTTGATGCGAAGGCCCGGGAGCAACTTGGCTGCGGCCAAAGCGAGAGACACTTCGCTGCCGGTCGCGAGCATCAGTAATTCGGGAGCATCAGCCTCTTGCACGACGTAGGCTCCGAAGCGAGCCTGCGCGGCGACCGCAGGGGTAACCGGCAAAATAGGGAGTTTTTGCCGCGAAAGACAGAGGGCGCTCGGCGCCGTCGCTAGATTCAAGGCCACTTCCATCATGACCTGCGTTTCATAGGCATCGGCCGGACGCATCACGTAGAAATTGGGAATCATACGCAGAGACATCACGTGCTCGATCGGTTGGTGCGTCGGGCCATCCTCGCCGAGGAAAAACGAGTCGTGAGAGAATTCGTGGATGACCCGCGCCTTTTGAATCGCGCCGAGTCGCAGAGCGGCGCGAGAATAATCGGCGAAGGAAAGAAAAGTGGCATCGAAGGGCACGATGCCGCCATGCAATGCCATGCCGTTACAGATAGCGGACATAGGAAATTCACGCACACCGAAGGCTATATTTCGATTCTTGGCATGGGCCCAGCTGAAGTCGCCGACTTTTTCTACAAAATCGGTGGTCATGTTCGATCCATCGAGATCGGCGCTGCCGCCCATCAAGTTGGGAACCGCATCGGCCCAGATCGCTAGGACTTCACCGAAGGCATTGCGGGTCGCCACTTCTTTGTCGCGTGGCCACTGCTTTTGCGGCAAGTTTTGAAAGGTCGGCGTCTCATAGTATGTTTGAAAGGTTTTCTTGAAGGCGGGATCGCTCAGCCGCTGCTCAAATCTTTGCTTCCAAGCGGCTACTTGCTGACGCTTCTTGCCAAAGCCACGACGGAAATGGTCGTAGGATTCACGTGGCGTATAGAATGGCTCATCAGGTAAGCCGAGTTTGCTACGGGTCTGTTTGCGTTCCTCAGCTGGCAAAGGCGAACCGTGGGTGTGCTCGCTACCTTCCATCGAATAGGCGCCTTTGGCCATCGTCGTGCGACCGATGATGAGCAGAGGTTTCTCACGCTTTTGTTCCGAGCGATCGAGGGCACGGCGCAATTGGGTGTGATCGTGACCTTCAAGTTCGATGACTTCCCAGCCCATGCCGGTAAAGACTTGAGCGTAATCGTCAGAGGCGACGCGATCGATCTTGCCCGCAATCTGGACGCCGTTTTTGTCGTAGAACCAGATCAGATTCGACAGATTCAAGTGGCCTGCCAGTGAAGCAGCGCCCAGCGTGATATCTTCTTGCATGCAACCGTCGCCGAGGAGCGCAAAGGTGCGATGACTGAAGAGGTCTGCATCCAAGACGGCTTGTTGGTGGCGGGCCGCGATCGCAAAACCGACCGACATAGCCGCGCCTTGTCCCAAAGGTCCCGTCGTACACTCGACGCCCTTTGTGACGAAGTTCTCGGGATGACCAGGCGTTTTGGAGTGAAGTTGGCGAAAGCGCTTGATTTCATCGAGCTCAAGCCAACCGATGTAATGCAGGAAACTATATAGAAGCATCGACTCATGGCCGGCACTGAGCACAAATCGATCGCGACCAAGCCAAGCCGAATTGTCTGGATCGAAGCGAAGATATTCCGTGAAGAGAAGATAAGCAAAGTCCATGCTGGACATCGCTCCCCCGGGATGTCCCGATTTGGCCTTATCGACACCGTCGATAACCAGTCCCTTCAATACATTGATGGTTTGTAAATCGCTCATGAATCCCTCGCCTGACGGAGTGTGATGGGACCGGCAGTATAACGAGGGCCCCGTTCTTGGTCAAATGCTGAGGGATAGGAAAACGAAGGCAAAAAAAGCAGGGGAAGGGATAGGGCGAGAGCCGTTTTGTGGCGGCTGTTCGCTGACATGCGAGTTTGTTAGAGCAAATTGTCTGTGACGGGAAGATCGGTGGCACTTGGAATAGCGCCTAGAAGGACTTTGATTGTGACGAAGCCTTGCTTGCGCCGATAGATTTTGAGGGTGAGCTGTTCGCCGGCCTTACGATCCGTCAGAAGATCCTGAAGCTGAGCGAAGTCTCGCAAGGGCTTGTCGGCCGCAGCCACGACGAGGTCGCCGACCTGTAATCCCGATTGGGCGGCTGGTGCATCGACTATCAGATTCTCGACAAGTACGCCGGCCCTGACGTTGGAATCGTGAACCTCACTGAAGTTTTCCATCGAAGTGAGACTCTTTCCGACCATCCCGAGCCAGGCTCGCAGGACCTTGCCGTGTCTAATCAACTCTCTGAGAGACGTCTGCAAGAGCTTGCTGGGTAGGGCAAACCCGAGATGCGGAGGCCCTTGATCGACGTAACTGGCGAGGCCCACGACGCGCCCCCGACTATCAATTACGGGGCCGCCGGCGTTGCCCGGATGCGTGACAAAATCGAGGACGAAGTGCCGATCGTAAGGGCCGGAGCCCAGGACGTGGCCTTTGGCTGCCAGCATTCCGGAACTGAGAAAAGGCTGAAAACCCATCCCTTGGCCGATCAAGAGCAGCGGATCACCGAGTCCGGCTTTATCGCTGTCGGCAAAATCGAGCGTCGCGATGCGGCCGGCCCCTTCCAACTTTAAAACAGCGAGATCGATGGTTCGATCACCGCCAAGCAGACTTGCTTTAATGCGCCGCTTATCGGCGGTGATGACTTCAAAACTCTGTGCACCATCGATCACCTGGTAACTCGTGACGCAATAGCCCTGCGGTTTGATGAGAAATCCGGTGCCTAATGGGAATACGCTGGCACCTTGAGGCGACGGGCTTTTGAAGAAGTATTGCTCGGGACTCAGATAGGCAGGTGGCCGCAAAGGGCGTTCGCTGCTCTGAATGTGCACAACGGCCGGAAGAACATCGCGCAAGATCTCCTGAAAACCCGGCTGCGTCCTGGCTTCACACCAGTTCGAAGGACTGCAAAAGACGAGCGCGAGCAGAAGGCGCAGCCGTCGATGGGTCTTTAACATGGGTCAGTTCTCCCCTTCGGTCGAGACTCTATAGTATACCATAATGATGAGAGACCGAAGCGAGGAATTGACGGAGAAGCTGTAGACTTCGCAGCGGCTTCGCGCGATAATTTGGAACTATTAGACCTTTCTTGCTAAGAGGTGATCTCTTGAATTCTTGGAAAAGAAAGTTGCTCTACGCAACCCTTGGGCTGGTAGGCTTGGGATTCGTGGGCACTTTGAGCTTGGCCGGAGTCATGGGCTACTTCGTCTATTTCGGCGACGTCACAGAGTTGAAGAAATCGACGATACTTGCCCGCATCAACGAAGAGACTACGCTCTATACGCTCGATGATCAGCAAAAAATAGGCAGCTTCTTTGATGAATCGCATCGCAGCTATGTAACCATCGACAGCGTGCCCGAGGATATGGTGCGGGCGATGGTGGCCGCGGAGGACAAGAATTTCTTCCAGCATTTCGGCATCGATCCGGTGGCGATCGGTCTCGCCTTCACCGAGGGCGTGCAGAACGGGATGCGCTTTAAACGCGGCGGATCGTCGATCACGCAGCAAACTGTCAAAAATGTCATGGACCACCGCGAGCACTCCTTCAAGCGAAAAATCAAGGAATTGATTCGCTCCTTTCAGCTCGAGCGGATGTACTCCAAGCAACAGATCCTCGAATTCTACTTGAATCAATTCCATGTCACGGCCAACGGCCGCGGCATAGGCATCGCCGCGCGCTATTATTTCAATAAGGAGGTCAAAGATCTCAACCTCGTTGAAAGCGCTTTCATCGCCGGTTCGGTCAAGGCGCCGAGCAAGTACAATCCCTTCATCAAATACACCCGCGAAGAGAAGGAAGCGGCATGGAACGAAGCGAATTGGCGAAAGAACTACGTTCTAAGACGCATGTACGAACAAGGTTGGATCACGCAGGATCAATTTAATACGGCTTTCAAGGAAAAAGTGCCCTTCAATCAGGGTAAATTCCGAACCAACGAAGTCGCCTTGGTGACCTTGATCCGCAGTCAACTCGATAAGAAAGAAATTCTCGATGCCCTCGAAATGGAATCGATCAACGAACTGAGTCATGCTGGTCTGAAGGTCTACACGACGATCGATCAGAAGCTGCAGGACAAAGCCCAGTTGATGATGCGCAGGAACCTCTCGCGTCTCGAGATGATCCTGGAAGACTACACGCCCGAAGCGCCGAGTCAGTACAAGCCGGTGCGCGATTTGGAAGTGAACCAGTACTACTACGGCAAGGTCTTGCGGATCGACAGAGGCAAGGAACCGGCGATCCATCTCGATTTTGGTCTGCCGAAAGGTGTGATTCCCACTGATTCTCTCAGTCGAACGGCTAAAATCCTCTCGATTCCGACCTATAAAGAGTATGAATGGCACCTCAATGACCTCCTGAACAAAATCAAAGTTGGCGATGTCGTTTTTGTCGAGGTGCTCGAATACGATCAAGAGAAACACGAAGCGGTCGTCGAACTCAAAAAGCGGCCCACCGTCAACGGTGGCTTGATCTCGGTCGATGAGGGCGAGGTGCGGTCGGTCGTTTCAGGCTTTGATTCGCAGGGTTTCAACCGAGCGGTGTTCGCGACGAGGCAGCCCGGTTCGGTGTTCAAATCCGTCGTGTTCTTTGCGAGTCTGCAGCTAGGATGGACCATTCTCGATCGGGTGGATAATGAGCGACGCCTGTTCCCCTTCCAAGGCAAATTCTACTTTCCGCGGCCGGATCACAGCAGTCCCTATGAAGATGTTTCCATGCTGTGGGCGGGGATCAAATCGGAAAACTTAGGTACGGTCTACCTCACGGCTCACCTTCTCGATAAGCTGAATTTCGAAGAATTCAAAGAGCTCCTGGGTTCTATGAATCTTTTGCCACTCGAAGGCGAAGCGCCGCGTGATTTTCACTTTCGCGTCGCTAAGGAGACTGGTGTTCAGCTCGATAACAGTGGCGTGAAGGAATACATGCTCGATCGAGCGGTCGAAGATCTGCGTCCTGACCTGATCTTCGCGGGCCGCCTCGATCTCCTGCGCGATGTCTCTAAGATGTGGTGGGGACGCGGTTATCTCTCGGAAATGCAGCATATCTATCGCATGGAAGATGGCGACTTTTCCGATCGCGAAAGAAACCTCCGCCTCGATCTCGCTCGCAAAAACTGGGAACGCGTCTCGACCTTGGCCCTCGATCTTCGGCAGGACTGGCGAACGATTGCCAATAAGGTCGCGGCAACGGGAGCGGAATCAGTCTTTTCCGATGGTACAACTCTGTCTCTCGCCTCGCGCTTTCGCGTCGTCCATGCCTCAGGTCGCAGGCCGGCTCTCGCCTATGTGAGAGAACTCCCAGGCGAAGAATACAAGCCGGGCAGTAAACCCATCGTCATCGATCCGCCGGTCGGACGCGCGCTCAATCCTCTCGATGTGCAAGCTATCTGGGGCGGTGGCGGTGTGTCGATGGAAGAGGTCAATCTCGGCGGTTTTCTCCCTCTGCGCTATTACGATCGCATGGCTCAAAGCATCGAAGACCTCTACCAGTCGGTGATGGCCCAGAAAGATCCGCATTCTCTCTATCAGTATTTCAATCACCACGATTTCCGTCTGATCGTCGGTCTCAAGTATCTGACCAACCTCGCACGCGCCATGGGTGTTTACTCGAAACTCGAGCCCGTGCTTTCCTTTGGTTTGGGCACCAACGACGTCAGCGTTGCGGAAGTGGCAAAAGTCTATCAGACCTTCACCAGTGGAAAGACCTACCGTTTTTATAACGAAGGTCCTGATAACCAACTGAACTTTATTCGCCGCATCGAAGATCGCGACGGCAAGCTTCTTTACGAACCCAAGAAACAAGAGTTTCAGCTCGTCGATCCTTGCTTTGCGTCGCAAATGGGCGAGATCCTGAGGAAGGTCGTCACGCACGGTACGGGGCGCCGCGCTCGCAGTGAGCTCTACCTCGAATATCCCGGCGTGAATCCCACTCAACCGCGACGCATCGGAGTTCCTGCTTTCGGAAAAACTGGTACGACCAACGATTATACGACCGCTTATTTCGCGGGTTTTGTGCCTTATCCGGTTAAACCAAACGAGGCCCTCGATCCGATGATACACTCGCACGTCATCGCCTCCTACGTCGGTTACGATATGAACAAAGGCATGCGTCGCGGCGGTTTCCGCATCTCAGGTGCAATCGGTGCTCTGCCTATCTGGACGGATTTTGCGAAGGCGATGTTCAAAGAAAATTCCTACTCAAATTTCCTCGATCCCAACACGCCTGAAATGGCCAATGTTCAAGTTTGGCCGACGCACGGTCACACCTGTGCTTCGCCAGTCTCGGTGGATCTCCCGCAGGGCCTTGTGATGCAAAATAGCGGTGAGGGTGACAGTTTCGAGTTCACCAACTTTGAAAAAGAAGGCGAAGTCTTTCAAAACGAATTCGCGCGCAGTGCCAACGTGCGTTCATACGTTAACCTGGCGACTGTAACATCAGGCGGAGCAAGGGTTCCAAGGCGCGCCTTCCAACCATACATGCGCGCTGATAGCGCGGCCGGCGGACCAAAAATTATCGAGGGTCAACCCTACAAGAATGGCGAGCCCACCTCTGAGACCGTTATTCCTGTGCTTCCCGTCATGGATTCCGCTCCCCAAGCAGCTGCGACGCTTCCGCCAGCCGCAGAAAAAGCGAGTCCTGAAGCCGAGGGTCCTCCAGTGGTTAGCCAGCCAGCCAGCAATCCTGTCCCGGCTGGCGTCAGCCCAAGCCCTCCGGCAGAACCCGCCGCTGTGCGTGCTCCGGTGCCTGCGGCTGAAAAAAGAGTAGATCCCGGGAAGAAGATCGAAGAGGATGCAGGACTGCGCGATGATGAATTGTGGTAGATAGCAAAGCCACATTTTGAAAGGTCCGATGTTCATGCAGAAACTCTCCTTCGAACGATCTTTGAAACTCTTCGAAAAGGCCTCCCGTTTGATTCCGGGGGGCGTAAACTCCCCAGTCCGGGCCTTTAAATCAGTCGATACGCACCCTTTGTTTATCGAGCGCGCTCAAGGCGCCTACATGTGGGACGTCGATGGCAATCGCATGCTCGACTATATCGGGAGTTGGGGGCCTGCCATTCTCGGACATTCCCATCCCGAAGTTGTCGCGGCCGTTCAAAAAGCTCTTCCCAACGGTTTTTCATACGGTGCTCCCTGTGCTCTCGAAATCAAAATCGCGGAGCTCGTCCAGGAATTGGTTCCTAGTATTGAAATGGTGCGTCTCGTCTCGAGCGGAACGGAAGCCTGCATGGCGGCCCTGCGCCTGGCACGCGGCTTTACAGGGCGCGAAAAGATCGTTAAGTTCACCGGTTGTTATCACGGTCACGCCGATATGCTCCTCGTCAAAGCCGGATCGGGGATGGCGACCCTCGGGATTCCTGGCAGTCCCGGTGTACCTCAGGGTTCAACTCAAGATACTTTGACTCTTCCCTTCAACGATGTGGCTGGACTCAAGGCGCTGTTTGCCAAACAAGGGTCTGAGATTGCGGCCGTTATCATCGAACCATTTGTCGGCAACGCAAACTTTATTCGGCCCTTAGATGGTTATCTCGAGTTGCTGAGCGAGCTCTGCCGCGCCTCGGGTGCGCTCCTCATCTTCGATGAAGTCATGACGGGTTTTCGCGTGGGTCTCGGGGGAGTTCAGGGTCTTAAAGGCATCAAACCGGATCTCACGACACTCGGCAAAGTCATCGGCGGCGGCATGCCCATTGGCGCCTATGGCGGGCGAGCCGATGTCATGGCGAAAATCGCGCCGAGCGGTCCCGTGTATCAGGCTGGAACTCTTTCTGGTAACCCGATTGCCGTCACCTGTGGAATCAAGACCTTAGAGCTACTTCGCTCAAATTACAGCTTTACAGACCTGGCAAAACGTACTAGAGCTCTGGTGCACGGATTAAAAGATAGCGCGACGCGACATGGGATACCCATGAGCGTTGACTCCGAGGGTGGCATGTTCGGCTTTATTTTTAGTGAAAAATTGCCCCATAGTTACGAAGAAGCGAGTACGGCGCGGGTCGATCTCTTCAAGCAATTTTTCCGCGGGATGCTGCACCAAGGTATTTATCTGGCCCCATCTGCTTTCGAAGCTGGATTCGTCTCTTTCGCTCACACCGATCAGGATATTCAAGAGACGATCGCAGCGGCTGATTATGTTTTCGCTCATTTGAGTCAATATTAATGAAAATGGCGCAAGAACGTTCGGATCAGACGCTCATCGGTTGTCAGAACTACTGGAGTTCGCATCCCCAGATCATGGAACTCGAAAAATTCGGGCCTCGACTGGGCATTTTTCGCGATGATTGCGCAGGTCTCTACCGTCGCCTCGAGCAGGGCGAACTTCACTATGCCTTCTGCTCGTCGATCAGTCTCGCGCGGAACGCCGAGTTTGAGATGGCCTTGCCGCTAGGAATTTCCCACACCAGTTCCAATTCGCTCGCCTACTGGGGCGTCGCGAATTCTTATCCAGCTCTCAAAGAAATTATTGATGCTCGCGTGCAAACGCTGCGCGAACTATTTCGCGCCGCGCAAATGACTCGTACGGAGAATCTGAAGCAAGGCGCACAGGTGTTACTCGAAACTCTCGATCGTCTGCCACCCCTTGCGCTCGATACGCTGCCGATGATTCAGTTCAATGGCGGTTCGACTTCCTGGAGTGCCTTGTCCCGTCTCCTTTATAAGCTAATCTTCGGTGCCGACGCCTACGAGATGATGACTCGTCTGCAAAGTCATGGACCGTCCAATCTCAGCGATGATGTGCATCTTGAATTGCGGTCAGAAAACGATGCCTTGCAGCGCCGCTGCACCTATCGTACGACTATAGATCTGGCTGAGGTTTGGCGCACGATCACGGGTCTGCCGTTTGTCAGTACGATCTTGCAGAAGACACGTCGCTGCCAATCGCAGAGTTGTCGGGCGAGTTTAGCTGAAGTGACAGAACTCGCTCAGATGCGGATGCAGATTGAACCCTGCACCTACTTGCCCGATATGCTCCCGCGCAACGCTCAGCAGCAGAGTATCGATCTTTGTGCTGTGTGGAAAAGCCTGAACTACCGCCTTGGCGCTGATGACCTGCGGAGTTTGCTCGTCTTTCTTTTTCTGGCTAAACCCTTGGAAAAGAAAGGCGTCGAAGATGAGGCCTTCACCTTGAAAATGCTGCGCTGGCAACAGCGTGGCGGTGCCATGGCCGGGATGATGGCTTAAGCTGCACGGCTCGCTCGGTCGTTTCTATGGACTGTTCATTTTCATCGAGGAATTATGCTGCAAGCTCAGTCCGAGCCAGGACCTCTATCCGCTATTCGGCTCGCCTATACCTGGATCAAAGCGATTATTCTGTCTATGGTCGCGTTCATTCCGCTTTTTATGATCAATTTACCGCAAGGGATACTCTGGCTAACGAGACCCTTCGCTCCGCGCGTTGCCGATTGGTCGGGCCGATTCTTTGCGGATAAGTACTGGTCCTATGTCGTCTGGCTGCTCGAGACGGTCTATAATCTCCAGGTCGATATTGAATGCGAACCAGCGCAGATACCTATCGGCGAAACGATCATCATCGTGGCGAATCACCAGAGCTACGTCGATCCCCTGGTTCTCCTGGCCGTATCGCGGCGATACAAGGCGATCGGGGATCTCCGTTTTTTTGTAAAAGACGGACTCAAGTTTGTTCCTGGTCCTGGCTGGGGCATGTATTTCATCGACTGCATTTTCCTCAAGCGAAACTGGCAGCAGGATGCGGCGCACATGCAAATATTCTTCGACCGCTATAAAAAGAAAAAATATCCGACATGGATTCACATTTTTCCCGAAGGAACGCGGCGAACGCTGAAGAAGCAAGAGGCCACGGTCGCTTATGCAAAAGAAAAAGGCCGTCCGCCCTTGAAGCACGTCCTCTGGCCGCGCACCAAAGGATTTACGGCGACGATCGAAGGCATGGGATCGCATCTGCAGGCCGTTTACGATCTGACGATCATGTACCCCGAGAATAAGGCACCTGGACTTTGGGGTGTTTTTCTCGGCAATTTTCGTCATCTCAAGGTCAAGCTGACCCGCTATCCCATCGCAGATCTTCCACCGACGGCGGAAGAACGCAGTCGCTGGATGGTCGATCTTTTTTACAAGAAAGATGCTCTCCTCGAGCAAAGCTCATCGAAGTAAGTAGAGCCTTTTTCAAAAAGGGGATATCAAGGCGCGCGGAAGAAAAAAACCGGAGTTTACATAGGGTAAATGAGGATTTTTTTCAGACAAGCAACGAAGAGATCGCCTTTTTGAGACAGGCTCTAGACATCTTGTCCTTGATGCGATGTCCCTGGCTTTTGCTTAAATCCTAGGGCACTTCTGCAGGATGAATGTCATCGTCCTGATTCTCCTCACTCATCAGCTGCTTTGGATTCATGGACGCCGCTTGATCCGTGCCGGAGATTTGCGGCCGCGGCTGGCCGCCCTGCGATTGGCTCTCGATCGACGGGATTATCTCCTCAGCTCTCTCTGTCCTCCCTGCACGCGTGGGGAGGCTGAGCTGGACGCCTGCGTTCTGCGGCAGATTCGCGCCGGGCGCCTGCGTCCCGATCAACTCTCACGGGCCTCGGCTGTCTGGCAGAGGCTGGCCCTTCTCCAAGAGAGTATCGAAAAGCAGTTGCTGCTCACGCTCTTGCACGGTGGTCTGTGCTTGAGCTTGAGTATGGGAGGACTTCTTCTCCTCAGGCATACGTGGCATCTAACTTTTGACAGCGCCCTTGGTTTGGGTTTTTGTGTCTACGGCGCTGCCTTGACGCTGATGCGTCAGCGTCTCCCGCGGCCCTTCTTGTCCGCTGACGAGACCTTGCTCAAAAGCTTCATCGCCGCCTGGTTTGGCGAAGTCGCGCGCGGACCTTGGCAGCTTCAGCTGCAAGAGTTGGAAGAAAGAGCCTGGCGCGAGGGACGCGCGCAAGACGAGGCCTGGCGACAGGTTTTGGAAACTTGGATGACAGGCGAAGAGACAAGAATCGCCCAGAGTCTGCTCCTCCACGAACACGCTCTGACGGTCTGGGAGTTAGGTCTGTCACTATTGCTTGGTTTGTGTCTGTGGACCGAGCCTTTGATCGCCTTGTTTGAACAGGTGCTCGTCTCTTAATAAGCTTTCTTCTTCTCTGTCTCCTGTCGGTTACTCTGAAGACGATCCGCAAGCCAGATATTGATCAGAGCCTTGCGAGCCACATTCAGCCGACGTGATTCCTCGTCCAGTGCATTAATCATCCAAATCGGTAGATCGATCATCACGGGTTTTGAGCTGGCAGTAACGAGAACATCGCTTAGATCGTCGCCTTCATCGACCATTTTATCAAACTCTTCGACACTAACTTTTTTCTTCTTCATGGGATGTCCCTTTCTTTTTGATGAGCCGGGCGTAGACTCATCACCCGATACATGTCTTCGCGCATCGTGAAAACACAAAGCCAAACTTGATTTTCAATAGACCCTCGGCGCACGAGCCTCTCTTCGGATCCAGTATTTCCGGCCAGCAGTTCACCATATGGCTGAGCCCAAACCAAGTGGGAGTCTAGGAAAGAACGGCCGTGTTTCTCTTGATTGGCTTTACTCTTGTGATCATCCCAATCAAATCGCATTCCGTTCCATTCGTATTTCATAGGTCCTCCCCATAAAATACCTTATACATTACCTATCGGATATTCAATAGATATCCATTAGGTAATATTTCTAGACAGATTGATAAGGGGCCTGTTGATGTATTATAAGTCATTGTATTTATTTGCAAAAAAGACTTTAAAAAAATATGAACGATCTTATTTTTCTTTAAAGTATTCGGCAGGGTTCACCTTGCGGAACGAGCGATAAGGCTTATGTTCTCCCTTCGGTCTTTGGGCCGATTTAAAAAGGCGCGCGAGGGGCATTTTTTTAACCAGTATTTCAGCGCTTTTACGCAGGGAATTTCGCCTTTTTAGCTCGCAAAAGAGAGCCCGAAATCCTTGGACAATACAGCCGAACAGGTGTAGACCATTAACTTTGACAGAATGCCGGGGGTGCCATTTATGGATAATCGTCTCGCAGACTTCGCGATCGTGGCTGGACTTGATGCAGGACATCAAAACTTGCCTTGGGATCCGGGTCAACCCAGTGGCCTTTTGGCTGGTATCGATCTCAAAGAAATCATGAAAAATCCTGAAGCGGAAGACATCGTTCCGCTTCTGCCGGTCCAGGCCCTCTACTATGCCCTCAAGCGGCAAGGTTTTGAGGAGTCTTTGGATGTTCTGCCGCTGTTAGCCGCCGAACAGGTTGTGCGTATGGTCGACTACGATGCGTGGTCGCACGATCAGTTGGTGCCGCAAAAACTCTTTCGCTTTCTCAAGCCCTTTGGCGAAGTGAGCAAAGAGCTGCTCTACGAGCGATTCGCTGATCTCGACGAGGAGTATCAGATCGCATCTCTGCAAGGCATGCTGCGCGTCTATGAGACAGAATCAATCATGGATCTGCCGGAAGAGCTGCAAGACCGCGTGCGCGCGATGCCCTGCGGCACCGTATTCTATGAAATTATCAGCGAAGTCGAAGAAGACATCGACTTTGTCGAGAGCCTGCTCGATGCCTGTCGCGAGTCCAACCTGCGCTACGCCTATGCCCTGCTCGGCTATTCGAGTCACATGCCACCGGGTGAGCAGGAATTGCAACTCACGCAGTTTCGCCACGCGCGTCTCGAAGAAGACGGATTTATCGGCTTTGAAGAAAGCCTCGAACTCTTCACACCGGCAGCGCGGGACGAACTGCTCGCGCGCTGGGCAGCGGTCGGCGGCGATGGTCTCGTCGCTACCTCCCCAGACTCCCTGTCCTTCCTCGATCGCGTTCTCGAAGCGGCGCGCGTGCAAGGGGCAGATCTCGACGAACTCTATCGCCTGCATCAAGGTTTTCTCTACCTGGCCAATGCGCTTTGCGCAGCTGCTCGCGTCGAGCCCGACGATGCGTCGGGCATTCATCGCTTGCTCGAACAGGGTAAAGCCCTCGTCAGTCTCGGTCTTGAGTATCTAGCGCGCGGCCACGTCGGTGCCGGCATTGAGATCCTGCACGGCGAAGCTGCGAAGACGCTGTTTAAAGTCGGTATGGGAATGATCGACGATCTGCGCAAGGAAATCGTAACCCGGATGCGCCGCCTCAATCTGCCTGGTAGCGATAAGTTGGAACGCCTGTATCAGGGACGCCAATGGGGCAAGATCCTGCTCGATTTCGAAAGACATTGGACCGAGCGCGTGGGCCTTGAGGCCGCCGAAGTTCTCAAGGGTCTCTTCAATCGTTTTCCTATGTATCCTGTCAGCGAAGGTCGGGAACGCATCATCTTCAGACCGATCGATGGTCTCGATGCCTACCGCGAACTCGAAATCTCTCTGGCGACCATCATGGGCACCTTTGCCTGTGTCGTCCGCAGCGGTTTCCCCTTGGAGCAATCCTTTGAAGTCATCCTCCGCGAAGCCGCGATCCAGAGCTTGGCGGAAGGTGCGGAAGGTTCTTACGTTCAGCTTGAAGAAGCCATTCCGCAGTTGCTCGACGCATGGCGCGATGGACTCCAGAGCGATCTGGATCGCTGGTACGTCGGCCAACGCAGTCCGAGTCAGGTCAGCGAGGTCTTGAATCTCATCGTGCGCACGATCCACGAAGGTCTGCATGGCCTCGTGATACTCCCCCGTCCGCCTCGCAAAAGTGAGTCGGATGCATCCCATGAGGAGAGAATCTAATGGAAGAAGAAAACAACACGGATTTCTTGACCGCAGAAGACTGTAAGGCCTTTGCCGAGGCTATGCAGATCAAATACCGCATGGCCCTGCAGGGACGCACCTTTGACATCAGCGCCGAGATCAAAGGGCGCGGGGTGTTCGTCAAGGTTGTGCTCGCCAGTGCTGATCAGAGCTTTTACT
>CANJJY010000006.1 GCA_947474445.1 Oligoflexaceae bacterium | reverse complement strand
GTAGTTTTCCGCGATGGGCTTCGCCATAAACCTTGTCGCCGATGAGAGGAAACTTGTTTTTCTCAAGGTGAACCCGGATCTGGTGGCTGCGACCTGTGACCGGCGTGCATTCCAGCAAAGTGGCCTGAATTTTTGGAAAAGTCTGCAAAACTTTGAACTTCGTATGCGAGGTTTTGCCACCATGCTTCATGACCTTCACCCGTCCGCTGTTGGCCTGAATCGAACTCAATTGGCAAATTTCTTCAAAATCAGCATCGACCATCCCGTAGGCGAGCGCATGGTAGGTCTTGGCCATGGTTTTTTCGCGAAATTGATCGGTGAGTAGCGTCATCGCCTTCTTGTTGCGGGCGATGATCAAACAGCCCGTCGTGTCTTTATCGAGTCGATGCACGAGCTGCAAGTCACCAGGCGTCAGATCCAAGCTGCGCAATAGCTTTTCCAGAACCGGAACCACGTGAAGAATGGCCTGGTCGCGTGTTGCTTGTGAGGGCAGACCCGCGGGCTTATTGATGACGAACAGTTGCTCGTCTTGGTAAAGAATATCGCTGGCAAGCAGTGACAGCTGCTCTTTAGTCTTAGGTTTGAAAAGTTCAGGGTTGTACTCGACTTCTATGTGGTCGCCCTTACCAACGGTTCGCGAAGCGACTCGCATTCTTTTGGTATTGAGATAGACGCCGCCGGTATCAATAATGGCTTTAGCGCGTCGACGAGACATGCCTGGGATCGATTCGGCCATAGCGTGGTCGACGCGCATGCCGTTCAAACGATAACTGACCTGAATTTTGTATCTTTCCATCGTGAGCTCGTCCCTTACCCTAGCCGTGGGGCTGATTCTAGCCGGAGAATCTCTATCATTATGGCTGGATCTTGACCAGATAATCTTCGCCGCTCGCGCTCATGAGAAAGATCTTTGCGCAATGAAGAGCAAAAACCCCGAAATATCACCTAAGCAATCGTTTCTCTCATGCGGACGGCCGTGTATAGAAGAAATCGAGGTTCAATCGCGACCCTAATCTTTGACAAGGCTAGTTTGATGCAAGCTTTTCCCATCGATCCCTACATACCGGCTATCGCCGCAGCGCTTCAGAATGCGCCCTTTGTTTTGCTGAAAGCGGAGCCGGGTGCGGGTAAGACGACGCGGGTTCCGGAGGCTTTGCTCGCTAGTTTTCAGAAAATTCTGGTTGTCCAACCTCGACGACTTGCGGCGCGTTTAGCGGCCGAATGGGTAGCCCAGAGCAGTGGTGAACCCTTGGGAACCAAGGTCGGCTACCAGATTCGACTGGACAATAAATCGACACCGGCCACGCGGCTCCTCTTCGTCACCGAAGGAGTCCTCACGCGCAAATTGATGCAAGACAGAGAGCTTAAAGACTTTGATCTCGTCGTCCTCGATGAGTTTCATGAGCGGCATATCCACACCGATCTGGCCCTGGCCCTCTTAAAAAAGCTGCATGATGAGCGCCCTCGGCTGCGCGTTCTCGTGATGTCGGCCACCATCGATCTTTCGCAGCTCACCCAGTATCTTGGGGACATACCGACTTTTGATGTTCCGGGCCGCACCTTTCCCGTAGCACTGGAATACCGGCCCCTGCCGTCTAAAGTCAGCTTGGAAGAGCAAGTAGCCCAGGCCATCGGGGCTATGCTTGACGACGAACGGGCGGCTGGAAACATTTTGGTGTTTCTCAGCGGCCTCAGTGAGATATTGAATTGTCGGGATCTGCTCTCTCGCCGCTTCGGCTCATCGATTGACATCGTGCTGCTCACCGCGGAAATGTCGGGCGAAGTGAATCGCCTCTATACAAAAGATTCTCGCCGTAAAGTGATCCTGTCGACCAACGTCGCGGAGACTTCGGTCACCCTCCCCGATGTCCGCGGGGTCATTGATACAGGTTGGGCGAAAATTTCGGGCTACGCGCCCTGGAGTGGCTTGCCTACCCTCGAACGTCAGCGCATCAGCCAGGCTTCAGCTATTCAAAGGGCCGGCCGCGCGGGACGGGTGGCTCCCGGTCTCTGCTATCGTCTCTACAGTGCCGTGGATTTTCAAGGCCGCCAGGCCTTCACGGAACCAGAGATCAAGCGTATCGACCTCGCGCAGACTCTGCTCGAAATTCAGACGATTTTTCCCAACCTCCCTTTTGCCTGGCGCCATCTCCCTTGGTTTGAGGCACCTGAGGACAGCAATCTCGAGCGGCAAAAAGAATTGCTGGAGCATTTAGGAGCTCTCAGCGAAACGGGAACCTTGACCGAAAAGGGGCGGCGGCTCAGTGAGTGGCCTTTACATCCGCGACTTGGACGGATCGTGGTTGAAGGTGAAGAAGCAGGGCAGGGTGGACTGACTTTGATGGCAGCACTTTTGATCCACGAAGGCATGCTGCTTAGGCGAGATGAACTCCCTCGCAGCTATGGGCTCTGCGATGTGAGTCATCAATTGCAGCTCTTGCTCGAGAATGGGCGGGATATTGATCGACACAAAAGTCAAAGACTCAAGCAACTCTACGAGACGCAGCGCCGAAGACTCCGATCGTCGGTTCCCTGGCAGGATTTAAAACTAGATGAAGCCTTGGTCAGAAGAGCCATTTTCATGGCCTTTGCTGATCGCGTGGCAAAGTACAGGCCACTCGCCACGCAGGGGCCGCGCGTGCGGCGCCTTTATAATTTCTGCCAAGGCCGCGGTGGTACGCTGAGTGAGGTGTCCATTGTTAGGGAGGCTGAATGGATCGTTGCGCTGGAAGCGCGCGAGACTCTTGGTGACGAGAGCGGCCAGCGCTGTCATATCGAAGTCGCTTCAGCGGTGGATCTGGCTCTCTTAGAAAAAGACCCTTTTCACCTCTTGAGTGAGGAGAGCGAAGTTGGAATTGAAGAAAAGACGGGACGCGCGCGCAAGTTTCTCCGGACGCTCTACGGAAAATTAGTCGTCAGTGAAAAGGTAGAGTCAGCGGTGGCGGGTGAACTGAGCGATTTACTTTTAGCCACGGTCAAGGAACGTTGGGCGGAGTTTATGCCGCGAGCTGAGGCCCTGCACATCTATCATCGCAAATGTGGGCTTTTGTCCCAGCACAAGATCGCGCATAAACTCCCCGTCTTTGAGGGTGAATACCTCGAGCTCCTGCAATTGCACCTCTGCGAGGGCGTCCGCTCGGTCGGCGAAGCCTTTGATAAGAATCTTGGTCAAGCCATTAGCGATCAGCTCGACTATGACGATCTGCAGCAACTCGGCCAGTGTTGCCCGGATGCGATCAAGCTCGACAATGGGCGCCGACTCGCCGTTCATTACGAAGGGGAGGGAGCGCCATGGATCGAAGCGAAAATCCAAGAATTTTTTGGCCAAGCCGACACACCTAGTATATGTCTGGGGCGACAAAAGTTACTGGTTAAATTGCTTGCCCCGAATCGGCGCCCGGCCCAGCTCACCCAAGATCTCAAGGGCTTCTGGAAGGGCAGTTATCATGAAGTCAAAAAAGAGCTGAAACGCCGCTATCCAAAACATCCCTGGCCGGACGACCCTGAGAACCATCTTCCGCCTCCTCCGCGGCCGCCGCGACCCTAGGATTTCACTGCAGCACGACGCGGCCACTCCCCCTCAAAAGCCCGGACTTTCCGGATCAAGGAGCTTGGCGTATAGTGTGGGGCTGCGAGGGTCTTGTCGGCGTCGATAGGGCTTACTTTTCAGAATAAAGGACAGGCCATGACAGGTCAGCGCAAAATCGTAATTACAGCCGCTCTTCCCTATGCCAATGGGGCTATTCATCTCGGGCATATGGTGGAGCACTGCATGCTCGATTTTTGGGTTCGCTTTCAGCGGGCACGCGGCCATGAGTGTGTCGCCATCTGCGCGGATGATACGCACGGCACACCTATCATGCTCAATGCCAAAAAGCAGGGAATTACCCCAGAGGCTTTAGTTGCGGCTTCCAAAGTCGAACACGAAAAGGTGTTTGCCGATTTTGGGATTTCCTATCCGCATTACGGTTCGACACACAGCCCTGAGAATCAGCGCATAGCCAATCGCATCTTTAAGGCGCTCGAAGAAAAAGGGCACGTCGAGACGAGGCTTCTCAAGCAGGCTTACTGCGAAACAGACCAGATGTTTCTGCCGGATCGATTTATTAAAGGGACTTGTCCACGCTGTGCCTCTGTCGATCAGTATGGCGACGGATGCGAAGTCTGTGGTGCGGTTTACGCGGCGGCTGACTTGAAGTCGCCTCATTGCGCGATTTGTGGGCGTCCGCCCGTGGAGCGAGACAGTGAGCATGTGTTTGTAAAACTCAATGACTTCAAAGATTTTTTGAAAGCCTGGGTCCCCGAGCACACCGGTCCTGAGATCGCGAAAAAACTCAATGAGTGGCTGGACGGAGATCTTCAGTCTTGGTGTATTTCCCGGGATGCTCCCTACTTTGGTTTTGAAATTCCTGGGCACAAGGACAAGTATTTTTATGTCTGGTTCGATGCCCCTGTCGGCTACCTTTCGACTCTGTCGGAGTGGGCAAAATCTCAAGGTAAGACCTTTGAGCACTATTGGAACGATCCAGAAGCTGAACGCTACCATTTGATTGGAAAGGATATCGTGTATCATCACGCCCTTTTCTGGCCATCCATGCTGAAGGCCGCGGGGCTCGAGACGCCTAACGAGATCATGGTGCACGGCATGCTGCAAGTGAACGGTGCAAAAATGAGCAAATCGAGGGGCACGTTTATCTTAGCCTCTACCTTCAATAAGCATCTGGATCCGACTTATCTACGCTATTATCTCGCTTGTAAGCTGAGCGGCGGAATCGATGACATCGATTTCAACTTCGATGATTTTGTTTCGCGCGTGAATTCGGATTTGATAGGGAAGATCACCAACGTAGCGTCGCGCGGAGCGCAGATGCTGCAAAAAATCGGTGGTCAGATGGGAGCCTTGTCGCCGGAAGGACTGCAGCTCGTGAAAGTCGCGCAGGCTTTGAGCCAAGAGATTGCAAGTCACTACGAACGGCGTGATTTTGCGAAGGCCATGCTCTTGATTCGAACCATCGCCGATGAAGCCAATAAGTATTTTGACAAGTATGAACCCTGGAAACTGGTCAAAGTCGACGAGGCTGCGACGATAGAAATCTTGACGGGAATATTGAATCTATTCCGCATCATGACGATCTATCTCAAACCCGTTCTACCGACCTATGCAAGCAAGGTGGAAGCGCTCTTTCAAGAGGATCCTTACATCTGGAGCAGTGCCCAACAGGTGGTCGAATATAAAAAGCTCGCTCCCTTCGAGCATTTGCTCAAACGCATTGAACCGGCACAGATTGAAAAAATAGTCGCTGAAACGAAAGAGATACTCGCTATGCAAAATCCAACTCCTGAAGAGACACCCACCATAAGTGGCGAGGCAGCCCTCGGCCTGGCCCCGACGATTACCATCGACGATTTCCAGAAAATCGATTTGCGCGTCGTGAAAATCATCGATGCGCGCGAAGTTGAAGGGGCATCCAAGCTCTTGCAGCTCACGCTCGACCTTGGGCACGGCGTTACAAAACAAGTCTTCTCGGGAATTAAGTCCACTTATAAGCCTTCGGACCTGATCGGCAAGCACACGGTTATGGTTGCCAACCTCGCGCCGCGGAAAATGAAGTTTGGCCTCAGCGAAGGAATGGTCCTCGCTTCAGGCGATGGAGAGCGGCTTGCTGTTCTCTATCCCGATGTCCATGCTGTGGCGGGTCAACGAATTAGCTGAGCCTAAGCAAAGGCGGATTTGGTCAGAGAAAGCGCGGGAAATATGGAGCTCCGAACGTTTCTTGAACTCAACGAAGGCATGGCCCTGCGGGCATTGCTCGATCAGGTGCAGGCTGTCGAGAGAGTTTGGGACGAGGAAGACGAGCGCCGGCAGGCGCTGGCCACACTCCTCGATCTCCTCGATGGTGCAGCCCTGCACCGCAGCTCTATCCTGCGCGACCTTTCCGCTATGGGGCGCAGGATTCCCGATGATCCTAGCTATCACCAGTTTCTCGCGCTCTTTGTACCGATTGAAAGGCAGCACGGCCGGATGGTAGCCGATGCAGATTTCATGGTACGGAGTGTAGATCAACCGTCCCCTGGTCACAGTTCCCGTCAGTTGCCTCTCATTCTCATCCTGGATAATATACGCTCGGCCTTCAATGTGGGATCTATCCTCCGCACCGCGGAGAGTCTTGGGCTCGTGAAGGTCTATCTGTGTGGCTATACCGCGCGGCCCGATCACGACAGAGTTGCCAAGTCAGCGTTAGGTGCCGAATCAAAAGTCGCCTGGGAATGGGTGGCTCATGCTGAACCTTTGCTCCTGCGCTTGAGGTCAGAGCAGGTCCGCATCTATGGTTTAGAAACAGCTGCCAAAGCGGAGGCCCTCGAGGAAAGCACTTTCCCCTATCAGTCCAGCGCCCTCCTCGTCGGGAATGAACGCTATGGATTGGAAGCCAAGCTGCTGCAGCATTGTCATGCGCTGATTGAAATCCCCGCGTGGGGGTCTAAGAATTCTCTCAACGTGGCTGTCAGTGCTGGTATGGCCTGTTTTGAAATGCGGCGCCAGTGGTGGCATCAAAACCAGCGAGCTGTGGATCCTCAGTCGTGACGCCTCGCCTGAAAACGATTTTACGCTACGTTCGTGGAGATGTTCCTCCCTATGATCTTTGCTGTGATCATGGCTTGCTTGGCTTAAGCGCATGGGAAGAAAGGGATTTGCCGCAGCTTCATCTCATCGATCAAAGTCCTCGCGTGATGCAAAAGTTGCAAGGGAACCTCCTGCACCGCGGTTTGGCCAGTGAACCACGCATCAAGCTCCAAACCTTGCCAGCTGAACAACTCACTCTACCGTTTGAGTCCTGTGACATCGTCATAGCCGGCGTTGGGGTTCAAACGATGATTGACATCATGGCGGCCATCTTTTCAGAAGGGCTTTCCCAGCATCGCCTGATTTTAGGATGCCAGCAAAAAACGCAAGAGCTCAGGTTTTATCTGCGGCGGAGGGGATTTAAGTTAGTCGATGAGGATGTCGTGTTAGAAAATGGACGGTTTCGGGAAATTCTCGTTTTGGAAGGGCAAGGCGAGGAGGTCACTCTCTATGGTGAAAGATATCGTCAGCGAAGCGACACCACTTCAAAGGCTTTTGTCCTTTACCTGCAAAACTACTATGCAAAGATACAAGTAGCTAAAAACCAGGGTTCAAGGATTAGAACGGCATGGTCAGCTTTAGAAGCCTGAATACCTGCCTGTTCTTTCTGTGCTCAAGATCATCGATATAGGAATGATAAGCCTCGCGATCTTCAGGTTTCATCTCACAAATATTGATTCCATAGCGTTTGAATTTCCGCTCAAAATCAGCTTCGCATCGCACGACCTTACCCAGGCATTGGATGGATGTCTGTTCGTCGAGAACGATATTGAGCTCGAGGAGCGTCGTGTCATGAAAGGGAACGGTGAATCCCGGGGGTGTCGCGAGCAGAAATCCCGACTTTGATATATTCAGGGTCTTCATCGAATAAGTACGATGCGATCCAAAGGTTTTGGCGTCGATGATGGTTGGAATCTCAGTTGAAAAACGCACAAATCTCACGTGGAAGTGATGGCGCGTCGAGAGTGAGAACTTGCGATGGCTCGTTTCTGGAAGGAGCTTTTCGAAATTGATATGAGGATCGAGGGAGATGAGCCGAAAGCGTCGATAGCCGGGCGGTAGATTATCGCGGGGGACTAATTGGTGGACCACCATGGGGATGATGCTGTTTTCTTTGTATTGGATGGAAATCTGGGTGCCAACCTCTAGAGGTTCGTTGGAGATGATGCCGATATTGTGGTTGGAAACCTCGTAAAGGGCATAATTTATTGAAGTTTCCCAGCCCTCTGCGAGCATGATGCCAAACCCTACGCTTTGGACAACGAGGATTTCTTCAATGTTTTCCTTGGCTAAAGCAATCATAAACGTCTCTCCCCAACACCTTTGCTTCTCCTTTAAAAGCTATCGGAGAATTCATTCCCAAATTAAAAGCAGTTTTCGTCAAATCATTAAAATATGTAAATATGTCATAAATATAGGATAGTTAAAGATTTCTTGGAGAGCTTTTTTGGGCGGGATTTAATTTTGTGTTGCGTGGGTAAGAAACAAAAAAGTGGGCTTTTGATCGCCAGCTGGCTTAGCAGCTAGCGATGGCCAGTGGAGCTAGGGTTGAGCTGGTGCAGGCTTTTTCTTGTTTTGCGCCATGTGTTCAAGATAGCTGACAATCCCTGCTATCGCTTTTTTGCGTTCAGGATGGTCGGGATTAAAAGGCGGCATGAGACTTCCAAAACGGACGTTTTGAGGTTGCTCAATCCACTTATTCAGAAATCCAGGACGAAAATATTCCGTCACACTCAGAGGGTAATTGAGCTCGATTGATTTTTCTCCGCCGACGCCGTTGATCCGATGGCAGTTGGTACAGCCTTTGCGAAAATCAAGAAATCCACTTTTTACCGCCGCGCTCGCGCCCGCAGCTGGAGCCATTCCGCCGAAGCGTGATTGAAAACTGACGAGATCGATGCCGACGATTTGATAAGGCCACTGGGAAGCACCCTCAGCCTTGAGGGCAGGCGTTTTGATATTATCCCAGACGAGGTAAAGAGGACCCAGAGCCACTTTCTCGTTGGCTTGCAGTTTATTAGTCAAACCGAACTCACTGGCACCCACGCGTTCGAACACGAGATAGCTGTCACTTGCTAGGAAGCTGGCAACAGGTATGCTCGGTTGATAGCCATCGATGCAGGTGAACAAAACCTCTTCCTCCTTCCGCCAGACGGCACCAAAAATCGCATCAAATAGGTCCGCGGTGCGATAGCCTTTGTAATGAATAGTCTGTTGCTCGTGCGGCTCATAGACTTCGATAGAACCTGCTGGCGCGACTTTTGAAAGATCAGCATCGGGCAAAGATTTGACTAACTGCCCGGCCTTTTGAAATTTAATATCGGCGGCAGTTGCCGTCAAACTCACCAGCAACAGGCCCCAAAGACAAAACTTGTGCATGCATGATCTCCTGTGGGAATAGATCCGATGATCAGCGAAAGGCAGACGGATCAATCTTCGGCTCGACTTTGAGGCAATCTTCGTTTTGAAAAAATAGAATAGAATTTTGCTCATTTTGAAGAATAAGCCGTACATGATCGAGATTGACCATCACTTCCCGACCATCGAGTACTTCTTCGTGAAAATTGCTTTCGATGACATTCACTTTTATCATTCGTGACATGAATTTATCTCTCCTCCTAGAGTTAGCCTTTTGGGTAAAATATACCAAAAATGGCCGTAGGTCTATGTGCGAGCAGGACTTGATTTCATCCAAGTTGGTTTAACTCCATCGATGAGTTTAAAATATATCGTTTTGGCTGCTTTTCAAGGGTTCTGTGTCCTTTGCGTCTGCATAATTGAACGCAGACACCGCATTTTTTATTCGTTCCATTCCACGTGTCAGTCCTCTCGCTTGCGTTTTGATCCGTTTTCGCGACAATGAACCCAGATTCTGTTGATCTTACTGAGAGAGGAGAAGGGCGATGGACGTCTTAGAAGGATTGATGACTCAGCATCGAGTCGCAGAACACTTTTTTAAAGAGATCCTGGCTGCGAGAGCACCTGAGGCCAAGGAGCGGCTTCTGCGTGAATTGGTCGACAAGCTCGATGAGCATATGGATTTTGAGGAAACTATTTTTTACCCTGCCCTTGAAGCCGTGGATTCATCGCTGGTCGAACACAACTATGATGAACATCAGCAAGCTAAGCCCATTCTTTCGGCTCTGCTTGGCATGAAAGGCGGAAGCCCAGAATTTATGGACCATCTCACCCGGGTGCGCAGTCTGATTGAGACACATGTACGAAAGGAAGAGGATGAGCTTTTTCCTGCCTGCAAGACTCATCTGGATACAGCCGCCTTGGAGCACTTAGGTATCGAATTTGAATCATGGGGAAAGGGTCAGCACCAGACGCGATCGCCCCATCGGGATCATCACCACCCGAGTCCGTGAAGTGAAGAAAGGAGTCGTGTGAGTGAGCTCCCAATCTTTCCTCGAGCAGGTGCTCTTAGCCTGTCTTTATTATTTAGCTCTCGTCTTTATGATGCGTCTGGCTGGCAAACGCCTCGCCGGACAGACAACTACTTTTGACCTGATTGTTTTGATCAGCTTGTCAGTCGTGCTCCAGACAACTGCTCTAAAAGAAGGTGCTGGCCATGCCCTAGTCTTTGTCGGCACGGTTTTTATCTGCCATCGCTCTTTAGCTGTTGCCTGTGCACGCTCGGGCTGGTTGAGGCAGCTCGTGCGTGGTAAGCCGCGCGCACTTGTACGCGATGGGCGTCTCCTCCAGCCCGAGCTGATGGAAGAAGCGATGAGTTATGAAGAGCTTCTCGCAGGGCTGCGTAAGCTCGGCTTTCAGTCGGAAGAGGAAGTGGCTTTAGCCGTCATCGAAGAGACAGGTCATATCTCCGCGATTGCACGCGAAAAAGGGCGATGATAGGGCAAGGCCTTTTCTCTATAGGTCCGGAGTGGCGGCGAACTTTTGCGCATAACCGATGTATCCGAGAGACAGACTCGAGGTGAAACTAAAGGCAAAATCCTTGTGAACCTGGCGCTTGAGTATCGAGGACCAAAGCGGCCAGTGACTCAAGACGGGCTTGATTCCACGCATACTTTTCACTCTCAATCCCAGTGGCTGGAGCATCTCTTTTAATTCCTCGGGCTTTATAAAGAGATTCCAGACGTGAAAATTCTTGGGACTGTCGCGAGCCACGAAAGAAACAGCTTCAATCGCAAAGAATCGAGAGAGAAGGGTTCGGTTGAAGGTGTGAAAAAAGAGGAGACCCTTCGGTTTTAGGACGCGGGATGCTTCGGCCAGCATACGAGCGGGGTCATCGACGTGTTCGAGAATGTCGAGTAAAAGCACGGAATCAAAGCTTTCCGATGCATAAGGAAGGTGATAGGCCTCTCCCACCGTATATGAAATGCGAGTGGTAGGGGGGGCATGCCTGGCGGCCACAGCCAGAGACCCACCCGATTGATCGAGGCCGTAGAGCTGAAATCCATCACGGGCCAATTCATTGCTAATAAAACCAGCGCCACAGCCGATGTCGAGTATTGAAGAGCCGATACTTAATTGAGTCTCCTCAAAAATACCTCTTAAATAGGTGAGTTTGAGCTTCGCTTCTGCCCGCAGGAGCGCAATGATATGACCATCGTCTTGATACCAACGCTCACCCAGATCATCGTAAAAGGCATTATTGACGGGAGGGTGTTTGAGCAATTTTTCGGTTTCCATAGATATTCCAATAAAAGTGTAAATAGAGTCCCCAAAACAAGACGGGTATGGGAAAGAGCTTGAGGCACAGTGCTTCGGGACTTAAAAACCAGAGGAAGCCTATCATCGTCAAGATGGTGCCATGCACCATAAAGAGCATGGCGTGACACCAATGCTCGCCCGCGCCGCATGAAGTCGCGTGGATTCCTTCATCCTTAGTGATGAGAAGACAAGAAAGGAGTGACAAGGCGATATAAAATGCAATGGTCTGCGTGTTCGGTGCGAAGATGGCAGGAACGATGATCGTGATAAAAAACATTAGTGTATCACCGACGTGACCCAAGCGTTCGAATCGACCGAGTTCACGACGGCGATGAAAATAGAATTCGTCGATGAGCATGATGATCGCTTGGAGACCGACCATGCCAAAGACCAGAACGTTGAGAAGCTTGAGCATGAATATTTAAGCCTCGTAAAGCACGGTTCAGCACTTTTGCATGAGATTCATACAGAGCATGAGGCCGGGACCAAAAGCCATCGATAGAATATATTCTCCTCGCCGCACGTGTGGATCTCTTTGTAGACCAGACCAGACAAAAGGTAGAGTGCTCGAGGACATATTCCCCCAATTCGCCAATACCTGTTTGCTATGTCTGACTTGCTCCTCGTTGAGTTCTAGCGACTCTTGAACCGTATCGATGATTTTTGTCCCTCCGGGATGAATGGCAAATCGATCCATATCGCGCCAAGTCATTCCCATGGGTTCGAGAAAGGTCTTTACTTCTCGTGCGATAACGTCTGCAATTTTGACATTTACCTTGCGATTGAGGGTCATGTAAAAGCTCGAATCACAAAGTTTCCAGGTCATGAGGTCTGCCGTTCCAGGAATGAGGGTTTCCGTGTGATGGAGAAGGGCAAGACTACCAGGCTTTTTCTCACGTGAGAGATCAAGGCGCGCAGCCCCATCAGCAAAGAGAATATTCGCAATGATGAGGTCGAGTTGCTGAGCATCGGGTCTGAGATGCAAGGTGCTGAGTTCGACAGTGAAAATGCTTGCTTCTCTAGCATTTTCAGCATCGGAAAGAATCAGACGTGCCGCCAGGTTCAGAGCTGGAACGGCTGCATAGCAACCCATGTGTCCTAACTTGAAGAGTTGACTTTGGCTCTGCCAATTCTTTGCCAGCACGAGCTCTTGCATGGGATAAGGTGCGTAGTATCCCGTACATGATACTTCGATCAGAAACTGAGGAGCTTTTTCGCAGTCGGCAAATGCTTCACTTAACATCTGGCGACTGTACTTGTCATAATATTCCATGCGTCGCTCAAGGGGGGGTGCGTACCAGGCCGAGGAGCTTCCATCCATGCGGGTGCCTTTTCGATAAAGCTGCATCTGTTCCCATTCGCAGTGGGTATAATCCTCGACTATCGTCGATCGAAATTGCAACCCTGTATTTCCAATCAAACGTTCATAAAGATTTAAAACGCGATCTTGGCCGCTTTGCGGTTCCTCTTCAAAGCGCTTTGCGGCCGCCTTCATCAGCCAAGCAATTCCGTCCCGATGCGAGACTTGGTAGGGCGCAGCAATGGGGTGGACATGGTTGAGGTAGATGACTTCTCGAAAAGGATTCATACAATTTCTTTCTCTCTTGGGAGGGCGTCTTAGCCCTCAAACCAAACAGTAGGAAGATCGACGATAAAGAGAAAGCAAAAAGTAGAAGATGGAAGGATGAGATATTTTCGCGAAGATTGTGGCGGCTTCATGCAGCGTGAGACAAACGGCATATTTGCCTCACGTCCTGGGAAACCTGCAGGGAAAGACCATCGCTAAGATCACAAAGCGTAAATTACTCACGCGTCGATAGGTATTGAATGGCACGCGCATTGCTACGATGGGCAGATAGGCTTTTCGAGATGAAAGCTTAGAAGAGGTAAGGGCGAGAGCATGAACAATAAGTCATGAAGTGAGGTGGAATCATGATTAGAAAAGTTCTGCCCCGTGAGGGAAAAAGTATGCATAGCCGCGTGGCATGGAGTGCTCTAATCGCAGGATTGCTTGTTGGTTTGGCAAGTCTTGTGATGCTGACGATGCTACTAAGTGGCTTGCGACTCTACTTTTATAGCCAAGGCCAGTTGAGTTGGGGAGAATTCGGTCTGGCGACACAAATCGCCCAGACGGCTAGTGTTTTTCTATCTCTGTTTGTCGGCGGCTGGACTAGCAGTCGCCTCGTCGACCGCGAGTCACGAACAGAAGCGGCTTTAGGCGGAGTCATTCTCTGGATCATCAGCTTTACTGTGCTCCTCTTTCTGCGAGCGAGCGGCATCAGCTTGAGCTCCGGAACAGTCATGGGTGTTAATATGTTAATAGCCCATTATCTCTCAGCTCTCGAACTTCAGCAGATGGCTCAATCGATGGATCTCACACCGGAGCAGTTCACGACTGTCGTCGAAGATTTTCAGTTGAATAGTCCAGAAATCACGACCATGACCTGGCTTTCTTTCGGCGGTCTATTAGGATCAATGACCTCAGCTGTGAGTGGAGCCTGCATGGGAGCCTTCGCCTCCCATCCACCACGCGAGAGTGGAGGAGAGGCGACGCGATCGCGCGTCATCCCCTTGCATCGAGTGCGGCCTGGCGAACGGCGCTTACCAAGCTAGGCGGCGCCCTTTATAGTCGAGAAAGCTTCCCGAGTCTTTGGCTTCGAGATGACTGAGGATCTGGGTGATGCCCTTGATTGAATCGGCAACAGGTGTCGTCGCATGGGGGCCTCCCATTCGGGTTTGAACCCAACCTGGATGAAGAGTTACGGCGATGAGCCAAGGGTAATCATGCGCTAATGATTTTAGAATCATATTGAGCGCGGCCTTGGAACTTCTATAGGCGTAGCTGCCGCCGCTCGTGTTTTCCTGCAAAGAACCCATCTGACTAGAAATCATTGCAAGGATGGGATGTTTAGAACGCTTCAGAGCGGGTATAAGTTTTTGAGTCACGGCTATGCTACCGAAGACGTTGGTTTCAAACGTTGCCCTAAACACTTCGAGGGGAATATCGGTAAAGGGGGCGGCTGGATCCATCAGCACGCCGGCGTTATTGATCAAGACGTCGATAGGGTTTTCGCCGAGCTGCTCAGCGAGACGGTTCACATCGGTTTCGCGCGTTACGTCCGCCTCGATGAGGTGAAGGTGGTTACCATAGTCGCGTCGCGCTCCCTCTAATTCCTTAGCCTGCTCGGGCTGCCTCATGACCGCCCAAACTGTATGTCCTGCTTGTAAATAAGAAAGAGTCAAACCCAAGCCTATGCCCCGATTAGCTCCTGTAATACAAATATGAAGACTCATGGCGATTTCCCTTTCAAGTCAATGGAGAGTCGACTGCTAACAAACCCGAGGCAGTTTACCCTCTGAGAGAGCAGTTGGCGAGGGCCACCCACGCGTGCTATTTTAGCTTGGATGGGAATCGCTATGATCGACAAGCGCAGCTACGTCTGAGGACGTTTGGGACTGGGGCGATAGGCGGTGAAGCGGAAGCGCAAGGCGGGAGTCAAAACAGGGGGCGGACGTGTCGCAAGTCGGGCGGAATACCCTGCTACTGTTTGTAGCAGCGAATATGTTGAATTATCTAGATCGATTTGTTCTCGCTTCTGTCCTCAACCCTATAGGGCAGAGTCTTCATCTCAACGATGCACAACTCGGTCGCCTGGCCTTTGTTTTTTTGCTGGTCTATCTGCTGGCTGCTCCCCTCTTCAGTTATCTAGCAGAAAGGTATTCGCGCACCAAACTCGTAGCGTTCGGTATTTTCCTTTGGAGTTTAGCCACCTCGGCGGCGGCCTTGGCCCATGATTTTCCCACTTTGCTTCTCACGCGGGCCCTGGTGGGGGTCGGGGAAGCAGCGTATGGAACATTAGGCCCAGCGATTCTCGCTGATCTTTATCCTGAAAAAGCGCGGGCTCGGGTCTTCACTTGGTTTTATCTGGCGATTCCGGTTGGCTCTGCTCTTGGCTACGGACTCGGCGGTTTTATTGAAGGGCTGGCCGGTTGGCGAGCAAGCTTTCTCTTCACTGGTTTGCCGGGAGTGATCCTGGCCTTGGTCTTTTGGCGGATGCAGGAACCTGTGCTAGGTGCACTGGATGGATTGCTTCCCGGCGCTGAAAAAGAGACTTTCGGAGAAAAGTTAAAATCACTGTTTCGCAATCGCGTCTGGTTCGCTTGCACGATGAGCTATGTAGGTTACACCTTTGCCATGGGGGGTCTCTCTCATTGGGCACCCACGCTTTTCCAAAGACTCTATAATCAATCACCGACAAGCGCGGGCATGATATTTGGGGGAATTGCCGTCCTCACGGGAATCGTCGGGACTTTGCTTGGTGGTCAGCTGACAGACAAATGGCAGACGCGCTATCCGAATGCTGGACTGTGGATTTCTTTAGTGACCCTGATCCTGTCAGCGCCTGTCATCGCTTTTGGTTTGAAGCAGACCGAGGTCGTACCTGCCTATGTGCTCTGGTCGATTGCGATGTTTCTTTTGTTTATGAATACCTCGCCTCTCAATGCTCTGACGGTCAGCAGTCTCCCTGCCCAAACGCGAGCGATTGGGATGGCGATGAATATATTCTTGATTCATGCTTTGGGTGATGCCATCAGTCCGGAGCTCGTTGGGGAGAGATCGATGGCAGCTGGATCAAGCGGCGATGCATTGGCCGGAGCTTTGATGATCTGTGTCCCGGCGTTGGTTTTTGCGGGTCTGGCTTTATTTTTTGCTTTCGCCGGGAAGAAGCCGAGTTCGACTTCGACTTGACCGAACCCTAAAAGCCCAAAGTCTTCTCAGACGAATCTTTTGTGGGGGATATTCGGGTCGAGCTGCCTTGTACTCAACTTTATGAACAACGTTACCTAATTTTGTTTTCTTGCGTCATGGATAACGGCCCTTCTAGGTCGCTATAGAAACCTGTTTGCTGCACCTCTCCCCACAAATCACAAGCATAATTACTTGGGTAAATATGTTTATCGATTGTGACTTTTTTCCCTGATGTAAGCTTTAGAAAACTTTTAAGATGAATAGCTCATCGCGCAACGATAGAGTACCTTCCTCCTGTCGAGGCTTAAGCGTCAACGGCTCCCATTTTCTGATGAGCAGAGCCAATCGAGAGGGCGAGGTGGATTCGATGAGCACGCCACCATCGACGATGAAGGATCTTGCAGGGCAATTGCTCTCTTTCGAAATGGCTACTACCAATTCGTCGGATTGCTTCGCACATGCCGTCAAAGTTTGCGAAAAGCTTAAGATTCCATTTTCTAAGCTCGCAGGAGGGGACGGCTTTGCGAGCTTTCTCTCGCGGGCCTTAGCGCTCGCTAAGCTTGAAGTTCCGTCTCTATCTGAACTGGAAATGCAGGCCGATGGATCCCTCAAGATAAACCCCAAATCCGAGCATGATTCCCAGGTGGATAGTGCTGCAGGCGCGGCTCTCGTAACCCAATTGCTCCTCCTGCTCGTAACGTTTATTGGCGAGCGACTCACGGTGACCTTGGTGCTCGAAGCGTGGCCCGAAGGTTCTGCTCACATAACGCACCTCTATAGCGAGGCAAAAGCATGAGCGAACAAGAAAAAGTCAAAATTGCAAAGTTGGCGACTGGCGTCCGAGGCCTCGATGAAATTCTTGGCGGTGGATTGCCAGAATATTCTTTCAATATCATCGCAGGTGCTCCTGGCAGTGGTAAGACAACTCTGGCCCATCAATTGATGTTTGCCATCGCTACTCCAGAACGTCCTGCCCTGTTTTTTACTGTGCTCGGTGAACCGCCTTTTAAAATGCTGCGCTATCAGCAGCAGTTTGACTTTTTTGATCTCACAAAGGTCTCGACCAGTGTCCGCTTTCTCAACTTGAGCAACCTCATGCTGGAGGATAATCTCGATGGGGTGCTCGAGGAAATTGTACGCGGTGTCGAAGCTGTCAATCCCAGTATCGTCGTCATTGACTCTTTTCGCACGGTCTTGAAAACGGTCGATGGCAAAGGTAGCGAAAGAAAGCTTCAGAAATTCGTCCAACGACTCGCGATTCACCTGACGAGCTGGCAGGCTACGACCTTTTTTATTGGTGAGTATGCTGAACAAGAAATTCGTGATAATCCGGTTTTCACGGTGGCCGATGGGCTCTTCTGGCTGTCGCAGCAGATAGAGCACAATTCAATCGTCCGTAAACTTCAGGTCATGAAGCTGCGTGGGCAAGATTCGGTGCCAGGCCTCCATACCTTTCGCATCACGACGGCTGGTCTTCAGGCTTTTCCGCGAACTTTTGGGCTACATGAAGACACTTCGATTGACATCTCAGATCGGCGCCTATCGACCAGTATTGACGAGTTGGACGCAATGATGGGTGGAGGTATACCCGAGGGCGATAGTTTGCTCGTCGCAGGCCCCTCTGGTTCAGGCAAATCGGTGCTTGGCTCTCAATTCATAGCCAATGGGTTGAGGCAGGGCGAGCCAGGAATCGTCGCCGTGTTTGAGGAGCGCCCGGGAGCCTACATTCGCCGTGCCACCAAATTGGGAATGGATTTTCAAAAATTCATCGATCAAGGAACTCTTCGGCTCCTCTACCTGCGTCCCCTTGATCTTTCAGTCGACGAAACCGTGCATGAAATCGTGAGCGCGGTCCGCGAAATTGGTGCCAAGCGATTGGTGATCGATTCACTCGCCGGACTCGAAATGGCGCTTGCACCGAGCTTTCGCTCTGATTTCCGCGAGTCGCTCTATCGCATGATTGCAGCTTTAACCCGTCTCGGGGTGACCATAGTCAGTACGGTTGAGGTCCAGGAAAAGTTTACCGGATTCGATTTAAGCACGTATGCAATTTCTTTTCTAGCTGACGACATTATTCGCTTTCGCTACGTGTCGATCAACGGAGAATTGCGCAAGGTTCTGGTCGTGATCAAGATGCGCGGCGGCGATCATTGCTCTGAAATACGCGAGTATACAATTAACAGTAAAGGGATTGAGGTTGGAAGGTGTATTACCGGTTATAGTGGCCTTATCTCCGGAATTCCCGAGACGGACAATATTTTGGACCGCTTGAGCTAGTGACAGGCACCCCTGAAGGGACGAGATAGACATGTCAGAACAAAGAAATGCAAAGCCGCCAGCGGAACTCCTAAAGCTGTCGCGTCTTTGTAAGTATTTTTCGGAAGGTTCTCCGCAACCGATGGTCGCTGTGGAGGGACCCGAGCACATTGTCAGCTATCTCAATCCTGCCTTTTCCAAGTTGATAGGACTGCCTAAAAAAGAGATCACTGGACGGCCTTTTGGCGAAATCGTCGCCCATAACGAAGGTAATGAAAGCCGCTTGCTTTTGGATCGGGTTTTCCGTAGCGGCATTCCTGAGATCATCGTCGAGCAAAAGCATACCCATTCATCACTCGCTTACTGGACGTATTCGATGTGGCCGATTATAGGCGAAGAAGGACTTGCGGCGGGTGTCATGATCCAGGTGACAGATGTCACGGGCGCGGCCATTTTTCGCAAGCAGATGACCGAAATGAACCAGGCTCTCGCTCTCTCTGGAATGCGGCAGCACGAGCTGACAGAAGCCGGCGAAAAGCTCAATGCTCTCTTGAAGGCGGCAACCGACGCCAAAAGCCTCTTTTTAGCGAATATGAGTCACGAAATCAGAACCCCCCTTGGAGCCATCATGGGCTACAGCGAACTGCTATGTGATGAAAGCTTTTCTAACGAGGAAAAGCTGGACTTTATCGACACGATTTCACGCAATGGTAAGGAGCTAACGCGCATCATCGACGATATCCTCGATCTCTCCAAGGTCGAAGCGGGGTGTCTCGACGTCGAAAGGCGTGTGATATCTCTGCCAGACGTGATTACCGATATGACTAATTCTTTACTGGTCAAGGCAAGAGGACAGGCAACGCGTTTAAGCGTCGTCTCTGAGGGCAAGATTCCCGAGACGATCTTGACTGATCCCACGCGTTTGCGGCAGATTCTTATGAATATTGTCGGCAATGCTCTCAAGTTTACCCGTGATGGTGAAGTCAAAGTCACAGTCAAACTCTTGCCGGCCGAAGCGGATCAAGAATCGAAAGTGGCTTTTATCGTAGCCGATACGGGCTGCGGAATTTCCGTTGAGGGGCAAACGAAGCTTTTCCTGCACTTCTCACAGGCGGATAATTCGACGACGCGCCTCTTCGGTGGGACAGGTCTCGGCCTCATCCTCTCACAGAATCTTGCTCGAGCACTGGGCGGCGACATTGTACTACAAAGCAGCAAAGTCGATGAGGGAAGCGTTTTTCTCGTGACCATCGAAGCCGGAAAATTTGATGAGAACAGACTTTTATCTGACATGGGCGGGCGAGAAAAAAGAGAGAGTAGGGCGAGCCAGGTGTCTGCAGTATGGAAGAGCACCGAGCTCGCTGGCATGCATGTCTTGCTCGTTGAAGACGCGGAGGATACTCGTTTAATGATCAGGCACTTCTTACTGAGAAATGGTGCGACCGTCGATATAGCTCAGAATGGTATCGAGGCGGTCGACCGAGCGCTTTCAATGCATTATGATATAGTTTTGATGGACATCCAAATGCCGTTTCTCGATGGCTACGGAGCCATGGAGCAGCTACGTCTCAAGAATTACGAGCAACCTGTTATCGCCTTGACGGCTCATGCTTTGACAGAGGAAAGGCGAAAAACACGGAAGGCCGGGTTTTGTGATCACATTACAAAACCCGTAGATTTGAAACACCTCGTCAACGTCATGAAGTAAATGACCGACGCTGCGCATAATTTCCTTCATGAGTAAGCTGCGGTCGATGGGCTTGGTGATATAGCCGTCAAACCCCGAGCCAAAGATCGCGGACCGTTCACTGTCCGAGGCTTGAGACGAAACGGCAATGATGGGACGGGCGTAACCTTTGCGACGGAGTAATTCCGTTGCGGCATAACCATCCATCCCTGGCATCTGAATATCCATCAGGACCACATCGAAATCGAAAGCCATCGCCGTCGATACAGCTGAAAAGCCGTTGGCTTCGCTTTTGACGCTCGCCCCTTCGCTTTTGACAAGGCTTTCGAGGATCAAGCGATTTTCGGCAGCATCTTCTACGACCAAGATCCGAATGCCTTTGAGCAGTGATACGTTGAGCGCCTGCTGGCGCTTTTCATAAACTCCCGGCACGGCTGGATACTCGCCTTGAACAGGGAGAGTCAGCCGAAACGTACTGCCCTTGTATTTCTCGCTCTTGATCAGCTGTAGATCGCCGCCCAGAGCTTCCGCTATTTTTCTAGAGAGGCACAAACCCAGGCCCATCCCCCCATGTTCGCGTGTCATCGAAGTATCAGCCTGCGAAAAGGCCTGGAAGATAGACACCATGTGTTCCTTAGCCACGCCGCAGCCCGTGTCTGTGACTTCCAGGCAGATGATGTCTTCAACGATGCTAGCTCGATCTCGTGTATCCTTCCAGATTTTGAGGCGAACGGAGCCTGTTTTTGTAAAGTTGATGGCATTACCGAGGAGGTTGAGGACAATTTGCTTAAACCGCATGGGATCGGAAAGAATCACTTCAGGAATTGCTCCGCTCTCCTCCAAACTTAAAGCCAATCCTTTGTGCAGCGCCTTGGGCGTCAAGATTTGGACGACCTCTTTAATGGAAGTCTGAAGATCGATGGACATCTTTTCCATCTCGAATTTGCCGGTCTCGACTTTGGCGAGATCGAGAATCTCATCTATGATATTGAGCAGGTGCTTGCCGTTCCGCTGGATCGCTTTAAGCGCGTCGCGGATCCCTTCCTTGCACAAACTTTGATCCAATAAGATCTCGGCATAACCTAAGATAATGCCGAGCGGTGTCCTGATCTCGTGGCTCATATGAGCCAAAAATTGGCTTCTAATCCCCTTGAGCTCCTTTTCGTTGTCACTCACGAGCGCCAAAGTCTTTTCGAGGAGTTTTCTATCGGTAATATCATTCATCACTGATTGGATAAAACCGGGGCCCTTGCCTTCCTCCTGCCAGAGAATGCTTTCCAAATGTACGTAGAGACTTTTGCCACCTAACTGATCAATCTCAAGATCACAGGATCCCGGCATGTTTTTGCGTAAGAGGGTGTCGAGATGTTCGGCAAAGAGCTGCATCGATTCAGGCATTAGCTTATCACTCAAAAGCGTACCGACCAGATTGAGACCTTCGCGCTTCAAAAACGTCGATGCCTGCTGATTGACTTTCTCGATGATGCCGAGTTTCGACATCGTGAAGTAGCCCACGGGCGCATGCTCGTAGAGGTCTTTGTATAGGGCTCTCGATTGGTAGAGATGAAACTGAGTTTGGTGCAATTCGTCCGCCTGAACTTGAAACTCGTCCTGATGCGTATGGAGCTGATTCACGAGGACTTGATAATCAAGTGAAGACGGGGCATCGATTCTAGGTGGAACGAGAGGCTGCATATCCATAATCGAACTCGCTTCGCACGTGATATTTAAAAACAAATGGAGACAATTTCGGATACATCAGAAGACGAAGGACTGCTTGTTGGCTGGTAAGCCGTACGAAAAATAGATCGTATCTTCTGGAAATTCACCGCAGACTTAGAAGTAGTTTACAATAATAAGTTTCTGCAAGGTTTATCCGATATCACTCACAAGAATTCTTTATCCTTGGTGATGAGATCGCGTCTCTTGCCGTCACTTTCCATTTCGCGAAATCGCAAATCTCGTCTCTTTGTACGAAGCATTGGACTTCTTGCTTCGTCTCGGAGAGCGGATGGGGAGGCGCCTATGTTTGACCTGAAATTAGCACAATTCATTCTCCCCTACCCTGAATTAGAGCAGATAAAATTGAGCAAAGTTAGGCGCTGGATACGGGGTTTTTTATGTAAGAAAACATCTTCAGGGGAAGTTTGTCCAAAGTGCACGTCGGGATCAGCATCGATCTTTGATCATCGTCGCGTTCGAGTTAAAGATGAGCTTTGTAGTGACCTTTCCAAGGTGCAAAAGCATTTTCATTGTTCTGCCGATACGGTCTATCGATATGCTTTCCAACAGCTTGAATAGCGACGCCGTAAGAAGGTGCAATGCATCGAGTCTATCGAATAAGTGGTTTCTAGCGCGCGAAGTGCGGATGAACGATACTCACCGACCAGATGGGCCAATCGAAACTTCCAGTGGTGAGGAGAATCCGCAAGTCTCTGTTGGAATGGCGAGTCGAGATATTGGATATGTATCTGTGAAGGACTTATGGGCTGTACCCACTACGAATCGGGGAGAGCCCAAAGGATTCAAAAAATTTGATTGTAGCGTGGAGTTTGTCTGGTGGAGGATAGCGGTCTCGAACCGCTGACCTCTACAATGCCATTGTAGCGCTCTACCAACTGAGCTAATCCCCCAGATACCCGAATGGGCCCTTGCTGTGAAGCGAGGTAGCAGGGTTTATGCTTGAATCAGAATTTCTTGTCAACTTTTTTTGCGACGATAGAGCTCTGAAAGCAGTGCCTTGTCCCGGCGTCGAGAGATCGGGCAATCGCGGCTGACCGCGCAAGTCTTCTTGCCAGCCGTCCCCAGCTCTTCTAACATGAGACCACTTCAGTTACGAGAGGAGGCAAATCGTGTCGGATGCCAAAGTCGAAGAGAAGCTCAAAAATCTGTTTTTGCTCGGTTCTGTACTCGCCGTTCTCGGCCTGGGAATCAGTCTTTATTCGCTCTACCATCACATCGAACTGAAGTACTTTGGCGATCACAGTTTCATGTGCAACATCAATGATACTCTGAGTTGTGACGAGGTGGCGAACAGCCGATTTAGCGAGGATATGTGGGGCAATCCCCTCGGACTCTATGGAGCTGGCTATTTTCTCGGGCTCCTTCTCTTACTCGTGGTCGGTCGCCTTAAACCTGAATTGAGACGCGATGTCCTGCAGACATACGGAACTCTCGTGGTGATTGGTGTCGTCGTGTCCGTCACCCTGGGCGGGATCTCACATTTTATTATCGGCAAACTCTGTCCCAGCTGCATCGGTGTTTACTCCGTCACATTCGTACAGGCTGCGGTGCTGTTTTTCTCGCTCGAGGCCATCCCACGGCCCCTTTCCTTCAAACAGATCAGCAACGGGGGGTGGTACGCTGTCTTGGCCTTAGGAGTCGCGATCGCCCTGTTTCAGCTTTTCAAGCCTGCTCCCAATCGCAATATGACCCTCGACGTTCCGAAGACGAGCGAAGAGCTGGCGGCCTTGAAGTCTAAGATTGAAGGTGACCGTCGGCCGGGAGCTTTAGCATCTCTCGATGCTAACGTCGCAGCGTCTGTAAAAATAGATTTTTCAGCTTATAGCGGGCTCGGGGAAGATTATCGAAAGGGTTCTGACGATGCTAAGGTAAAAATCGTCGAATATGCCGACTTCCAATGCCCTGCTTGCTCCACCGCTTCCAAAGCTATGCGACAGCTTGCCAGTGAATTTGGCGATCGCATTCTGATCGTCTTTAAGATGTATCCACTCGACAATGCCTGCAATCCTGGAATGCAGAGAGCGATGCACGCTTATGCCTGCGAAGCCGCGATTATCGCCCGTTGTGCCGGTTCTTACGGTAAGTTTTGGGACCTCCATAATCAATTCTATGACAATCAATCGAGTATCGATTCAACACGGATCTTAGCTTGGGCGAAAGATGCAGGGCTTAGCTCCGATCAGATCGCGCAATGCAAGGCTTCGAAAGATATCGTGGCTAAGATTCAAGATGACATTCAGCAGGCCAACGCCGCTGGACTCACAGGAACGCCCACTATCTTCTTCAACGGAAGAAAGTATAACGGGCCGGTTCAGATCGACGAGCTCAGAGCTGTTGTTCAGGCTTTGCTCGCCGGTTGAAAGGTTTCTCACATGCGGATTCGCTTCGAACACGACTATCAGCAAAAGATCATGACACAGGTCTTCGAAGAGTCGACGTCGATCGGCCACGAAAATGATATTCAGCAATGGCGCCAGCTGTGGCTGGATGCCTTGAAATCATGGCATTCCCCTTATAAAACCCTGATCGACGGTCGTCTTCTTCAGCTCGACGCTCAGGCGGATGGCGCTGCAATCAAGGCAGCTCTGGTGCGGATGGAAAAAGTCCTCACTGGATTCTTCCTGAAAAAGGCCGTGATCTTTGGCTGCGACCCCGAATTGGCGGCCGTTCTGCCTTTTGATTCGTTCGTGCAGGAAGACGAAGCCTGGGAAGCTCTCGGCGTCCGGAAGAAAAAGGATGCGGGTGCGGCCACTGATTTCAGAGGTAGCATTCAACTCCAAAATCACTTTCGGCAACACGTCGTCGAGCTCAGTTTCTCTCAGGCCACAGAGATCGATACGGCCGAGAAATTGCAGATTTTAAAAAGCAAACTGACCAACAATCTCATGCAGTGGCACTCGGCCTGGAATCTTTTGGTCGATTGTTCGCAGGTCCGTATCAGCGCAGAACTTTTCGATGAATTCGAGCGCATGCTTAAGTTTTTTCGGGGTTTCTTTCTGAAAGAAACTCTCGGCTATCAGCCGCAAAGCAAAGATCTCGCCTATCCTTTTCAAGTATATCGCGCCCGGCATAACGCAGCGGGACGTTTGGAAGCAGAAGGCCTCTTTTCAGGTGAAGATGCCGATTGTCGGAGTCGAAAAGCCGATAAACCGACTTAGTGCTTGGTTCGGGCGAGAGATCGCGTTATAAGTGTCTCCGTTTTTACCGGGGTTTATAGGCCACCCCGAGCGTTTATTACATCAGTAAGGCAGGGGGCTTTCGTGCAAGCAGTCGAGCTATATGCTGTCCAAAATTCCTTAATTCTCCGCGCCCGCGGCGTCGAACTCTTGGTTTTGCCAGGTCATATTACTGAGCTGAAAAGCCTCAAAGATACCAAAGAGTTTGCTGATTACTTCCTTAAAAAAGCGATGGTCAACCGTTCGGCCCGCAAACTTTTTGAGGCCTGGCTGCGCAAAGATAACACACTGTGGCGTCGGATCTATCACTCGGTCATGCACGACTTCGAAGAGCAAAAAGAGGAGACAGCTGCTCCTGCTCTGGCCGAAGAGACCACTTAATATCGAGCACTAATGTGCCGATAGATACGCAGGGTCTATTGTCATGCGTGTCCGAGGTCGGCCATGATTCGCAAGTATCTCATCTGCGGCAAAAAGCAGGTTTATCTGCAAAGCAAAAACGTCGAATCTTATCAGGAAATTGGTAAGGTTATCGAATTGCTGCTACCGATCGACGATTACTGGGTTCTCGAGAGTCAGATCAAAGATGTCAATTACCTGATCGCTTCGGGCGAGGCTCAAACGGAAGTCACCAGTTCTTATCGGAAAGTTCTGCTGACGTCGGCCCGCTTCGCCGTGAAAGAGATCGATCGCGTGTGGTTATATGGACGAAAGACGGGCTAGAAAACCGGCAGCTTTTCTCGATCGGGACGGCGTTTTAATTCGCGACCATGGCTATGTGTACCAGCCTAAAGACTTAGAGATACTTCCCGGAGTTTATCAGGGCCTCAAATTGCTCAAGGAGCGAGGCTATTGGCTTATACTCGTATCCAACCAATCCGGCGTGGCACGCGGTCTCTTCACCTGCCAAGATGTCGACACCTTTCATCAGGCCCTTCAAGCCGAATTAGCGCTTCATCATGCGCCTCTCCTCGATGGTCTCTACTATTGTCCCCATCATCCCGAGGGATCCGTGGCTGCCTTTAGGAAGGCTTGTACCTGCCGCAAACCGGGAATCGGCCTTATCGAGCAGGCTACGCTGGATTTTCCTATCGATTGGAGCCGGAGTCTATTGATTGGGGACAAAGATAGCGACATTGAGTGTGCCATCAACGCGGGAATCAAAGGGGTTCAGGTCAGCGGTGAGCAGTATCAGGGTCACGCCAAGCCCTTTGCCATTATCGATACCCTCGCCGGCTTAGATCCTTGCCTCGATGCAATCAATAGCGCATCGCAATCGTAAATTTCGGTGACAGCGTAGGCTTTATTTGTCTTTGGAATGTTCTTTGTATTTCTTGAGCAAGAGCTTGATGCGGGGCCCGCAGCGTTCACCTTGACAGCCACCGGAACCTGTTCCGACTTTCTTATTCACATCCATGACCGTGTCTGAGTCGGGTAGACCATCCAAGACCCGCCCTAGGGGTATGCCCTTGCAGATACAGACCACGCGGGACATCTGCTTGATCCGCTGGCGATTCTGTTCTTCCGCCGTCAAAGGCTGGCTTTCAGCGGCTTCGTCTAATACTTCTAAATCCTTTTCCTGAGACATAAAGGCTCCTCAATCTTCCCCTTACCTTAACACGAAATCGTGAGCCAAGGAAAAGCGCTCAAGCTTAGGCTCTCATATACAGGACTTGAAGCCAATCGAGCCAGCGCGGATCGAGGAGTAGAAAGATCAGGGGAGTCGCATTGCAAGCTGCGTGCAAAAGCAGGGGGCCAAGCAGGGACTGGCTTCGCCAGTAAAGCAGCTCACAGGCGAGAGAGAGGAGAAAAGGGCCCAAGGGCGGTGCGGACATCTCCGTCCAACTCCCTCCTGACGGGAAGCCAGTATGCGCCAGAGCGAAGATCAGACTCGCCAGGTAGATTCCCAGCCAAAATCCGGCCCTTTGTTTAAGCAGGCGCCCGACTCCACGTCGAAAGATCAGTTCCTCGATCAGAGGTACCCAGATGCAGGAACCGACCCACAACCAGAAACTGTTTCCAGGCGTTGATGCTAAAAGAGGAAGAGGCGTCGCAGCAGGTAAGAAATGGCCCGTTATAACGCTGCTCGTTGCCGTCACCGCGATAAGTCCGAGGCCTGGCCCCCAAGCCCAGACTGATTTCCAACGACCTTCTTGCAACCAAGATTTCCACGCGACAGGTTGGACGACGGTGATCAAGCACAGGGCGAACAGCGTATGGATGAGAGCGATAGGGACCCAAGCGGGCGAGAGAGAAGAGGTTTGTCCGACGAGGGCATAAAAGAAGCTGAGCGTCCAGCCAAAGGCCAGGGCCATAGCGAGCCAAGCGCTGAGACGTCCAAGGCCTAACAGCATAGGGAAATTCCGCTTAAGGATTAAGCTGATATTCTGGAGTTTTGGAGCTGAAGTTTCAAGGTCTCAATAATAGCGCGCACATCGTTTTTCACAAAGAAGCCATTCGCCCCCGCTCTTTCCGCTGTCGCTTTCGAGCTGTTGTCACTCAGGGATGTGTGGAGATAGATCGGCGTGCTCGCAAAGTGGGGGAGCTTTCGCACACGAGAAACCAGCGAGAGTCCATCCATCTGCGGCATTTCCACGTCGGTGACTATCGCTTGAATCAGCGGAACGGGTCCGCGCCCAGACGCAACTTGATCGAGAATATCGAGCGCTTCCAGACCGTCACGAGCCACGAGCACGTTAAAGCCTGCCTGCGAAAGGGCCTTCGATACGTTAGCTAAGATGAGATTGGAGTCATCGACCAGCAGCACGCCGGGCCCGTTAATATTTTGCATGGCGTAGATAGGCGACTGAGAAGTGGGCGCGACATTGCCAGGCGCTCCGAACGATCCATGGTGAGGCGGTAATCCGTGCGCTTCGGCCTCGAGTTGGGAAATAATGCTTTCGAGGTCGAGGATAAACAAGAATTCATTGTCTTCGATCAGCATCATGCCTGTGATCGAAGAGGATGAGTCGGTCGAAGGAGGTAGAACCTTGTCCCAGGTAACCCGGCGGATTCGATTAGTCGCATGAACGATGAATCCGGCCCGTTTTTGACTAAATTCAGCGACGATAATCTGCTGATCATCCGTCACGGGACTGCCCCAATCGCCGAGTACGGCGCAGAGGTTGACTGCCGGTATCGGAATCCCGCGCAGTTCAAAGAGACCCGCAATGCCCTGGACGCGCGAAGCCAATGGATTGATCTTGGGCATATGCACGACTTCACGAACCTTGGCGACGTTGATACCGTAGACACCTTTGAGCCGGCGACCATCAGGGAGCTGTCTTTGAAGACTGAATTCAATCAGTTCGAAATAGCTTCCGCCGATCTCCATCTGATCGTCAAAGTCTTCGAGACTATTCTGCATCGACTTAAGCATCAAGGGGCTCCTGCTGGTGACCTCAGCACAAATCTGAGATCGGCAGGAACCCCTTG